>NZ_AEDV01000075.1 GCF_000148545.1 Streptococcus mitis SK597
AAGAGGCAAGTGACGAGTCAAGAGCAATAAGGCTTGAACAACGTGAAAGCCAGCGTCTTTAGGCGCTGGCTGGTAATTTGGGCTTATAGCCCTGGGACAAACCACCCGCTATGCGGGTGGTCATGATTTACTCGTAAATACAAGGTCAATCAGCTAAAAACAGCTATCTTACTCTACAGATTTCAAGGCTTCAAGCATATCAACCTTTCTCAGATGATAATTGACAAAGAAACCAAGCAAGGCCAAAATGATGCTTACTGCTGCCACTGGAATTACATAGACTTCCCAGCCTACCTGCGGATAAAAGAGAATAGTCGCAGGCGAAATCATTTGAATCAAAAATTGGTGTAAATAGAAACCAGATACCAAACCAAGTACGATTCCCACAAGGGACAGCACAATCGTCTCACGATAAATGTAGAGGGTAACTTCATTATTATGAAAACCGAGAACCTTGATAGTGGAGAGTTCACGGATTCTCTCAGCCACGTTGATATTGGTCAGATTGTAGAGGATAACAATAGCCAACAGAACCGATACGATGACCAAGATGGTCATGGTCTGATTGAGTGAGCTGGCGACGGAGTCAAAGAGGCGAATGGCTGAAGCATTCTGGACGACGCTGGACACCGCAGATTGATTCATAAGTAAGCCTGCCTGTCTTTCGATACTAGTAGCACTGGTATCTCTTAACGAGACCAAATAAGTGTTGGCTTGGGGTAGCTGTCCGTAAATTTGCTCATAGCTAGCCTGACTCATATAAATAAAGTGACCAACGTAGTTCTCAGCAATGGCAGCGACCTTTAGTTCCTTACCTTCAATTTCTAAAGTCTGCCCAACCTTGACACCTGCCAGCTGGGCAAGTTTAGCTGTAATAACGACGCCATCTTTTAATGTCAACTCTTGCTGATGGTCTTGCAGATGGATAAAGGGAGTCAAATCCTCCTTATCTGTCATCATAAGAGTAATGGTTTGAAGACCAGCCTTACCTTTGAAATCCTTGTCTAGCGTTTGTGAATAGATCTTCTGATAGGCTTGGATATCCTGCCCTTTCAACACTTCTTCTAGATTTGCCTTGTCCTGATTGGTCGCACTAGGATTTTCAGAGACAATCATTTGATACTGTTGGATTTGTTGAAACTGTCTGGACGGAACTCCTGCTACAGAGGATTGGATTCCCAAACCGGCAAAGAGCAGAGCGACTGAACCTGCTACACCAAAGATCGTCATCAACATCCGCTGCTTATAACGGAAGATATTGCGAGCTGTTACCTTATGAGTAAAACTGAGACGACGCCAAATAAAACCGATGCGCTCCAGTAAGATTTTAGCTCCTTTAACAGGAGGTTTAGGCAGTAAAAGCTGGGCTGCTTCATCATGAAGTTCCCTCCGAGCCACCAGATAGGCTGGTAACACACTCGCCAACCAACTCAAACCAAGAGCTAATAAACTATAGGTCCAATAGAACTGAATCTGTGTTTCTCCCACCACCATGCCTTTTGTAATGACACTTGAAATTACACTGGCTAGTAAATAATGGCCAAGTATGCTACCAAGAGCTGTTCCGACAGTCCCAGCTACTAGACCGTAGAGGAGAAATTTAGCGATAATATCCTTACTGCGATAACCCAAGGCCTTAAAAATCCCTGCATGTGTTCGCTCTTCATCCACAAAACGAGTCATAGTTGTGAAGGTCACCATAGCCGCTACGGCATAAAGCACTACAGGAAAGATATTGCCCACTGCCCGAATACTGGCTGAAGCATTACTGTACATGAGGTAGCCTTGACCGCCAGGCATGGTCTGACGATTATAGACTTGATACTTGGGCTCAGCTAATTCATCCAAGACTTGCTGATTGTTTTTCTAATTTTTCCTTTTCTTGGGTTAGATTTTGTTCAGCCTGCTTTAGTTTGTCCTCTTCCTTGCTCAATTCCTGCTTGGCTTGGGTAAGTTGAGAACTAGCCTGCTCTCTCTGAGCTTGAGGAAGCAAGGCTAGTTGACTTTCCTGAGCCTGTAAACGAGCTTGAGCAGTTGCTAAACGACGCTTGCCTTCCTGCAAATTAGTCTCAGCCTTGTCAATGGTCTCTTGACCTTTGTCTAGAGACTCTTGTCCTTCTTTTTTCAAGAATTGCAGACGTGCCTTGCCATTATCTGACAAAGCTTGTTCAAGGTCTTCCTGATGTTGCTTGGATTTTTCTTCATAAGCTGATGAAAAAGCATTTAAGCCTGCTAAATCTTGATATTTCAAACGAGCTATATTGTAGACTTTCTGATCAAACTGACTAGGTAAAATGACCCCGTAGGCTGTCAGAGTCCCACTTCCACTTCCTGCGTAGCCCATATCTCTCTGTGAGAGGATTTCAGCTGAATCCACAAAACCAGTAATGGTATAAGTATGGTCTTTTAAATAGGAATGACCCTCTTCTTTTTCTTTAAAACTAATCTCCTGTCCCACGCTATATTGGCCTTGCAAATGAGTGGCCAAGGCGATTTCCTTGTCTGACTGAGGAAGTCGTCCCTCTCTTAGCTGAAAGGTTGAAATTCGCTCTGGTTTGGAGTACAGTCGAATGGCATCCTGCCCATTATCCATAGTCACATCTGTCAAATAGCCAAACTCAACCTCTGCGCCCTGCGTCTGTTTTAGTTCTTCTTGATCTTCTTGATCCAAACCATAATTAGACATAACTGCCAAATCCAAGGTTTGAGCAGTTGTTAAATAAGCATTAGCTGTCGCCTCCATGTTGGGGCTAGTCACTTTGAGGCCTACTAGGGCTAAAGAACCCAACATCATCAAGGTCAAGATGGATAAAAAACGCCCCTTGGAGCCTGTGAAGGACTGAATTAAGTCCTTCCAATAGGTTTTTCGCTTGATCATGCTAGTACTCCAAACTATCGATATCCTGAGGATGCTGGTTGATCACCACATCCTTGACACTGGCATCGTGCATATGAATCACGCGATCAGCAATGGGCGCCAAAGCTCCATTATGAGTCACGATAATCACCGTCGCTCCCTTTTGACGAGACATATCTTGGAGAATTTTCAAAACCTGCTTACCCGTCTGATAATCCAAGGCTCCAGTTGGTTCATCACAAAGGAGAATTTTAGGATTTTTAGCTACCGCGCGTGCAATGGAGACTCGCTGTTGCTCCCCTCCAGAAAGCTGGGCTGGAAAATTATTGAGACGATGAGCCAGACCTACATCTGTCAAGACCTGTTCAGGATTCAAGGCATCTGTCACGATTTCTGAAGCCAACTCCACATTTTCCTTAGCGGTTAGATTGGAAACTAGATTATAAAACTGAAAAACAAAACCGACATCATTTCTACGGTAATTGGTTCTCTGGTGGGAACTATAGTCTGCAATATTAACACTATCAATCCAGATTTCCCCCTCGTCATTAGTATCCATTCCCCCAAGAAGGTTAAGAACCGTTGACTTACCTGCACCAGATGCACCTAGAATAATAACCAATTCACCCTTTTCAATCTCAAAATTCACATCACGATTGGCCACAATCTCCGTGTCCCCAACCTGATAACGCTTGTAACAGTATTTCATCTCAATATAAGCCATCAGACCCACCCTCTCTCAAACAAATTACTTCCTACTACCATTATAACGCTTTTTCAACTAGTTGGAAACTGGGAACAAAATCAAAAAGCCTAGAAATCAAT
>NZ_AEDV01000074.1 GCF_000148545.1 Streptococcus mitis SK597
GGGTTTGGTCTTTCTTATCTATTTTTAGTATCTAGGATAATGGTAACTGGCCCATCATTGACCAGCTCAACCTGCATATCCGCTCCAAAGATGCCTGTCTGAACGGGCACTTCTTGCGCTAATTTTTGATTGAAAGCATCATAGAAGTCTGATGCCATATCAGGCTTGGCTGCGCCTGTGAAGGCTGGACGATTGCCTTTCTTGGTATCCGCAAAGAGGGTAAACTGAGAAATAGAAAGGATTTCTCCTTCAATATCTTTGACAGACAGGTTCATCTTGCCTTCTACGTCTGAAAAAATACGCATATTGACAAGCTTTCTCACAGCATAGTCCAAATCTTCCTCTTGGTCCTCTGGTCCAACACCAACCAGCAATAAGAGTCCCTGATTGATTTTCCCCTGAACCTGACCTTTAATGCTCACTTGGGCTTTTGTAACCCGTTGGATAATGATTTTCATAATAGCCTTTCTAGTTAAGAGCTAGGACAATTAGCCGTTGGTCCGTTTGACAGAGTAAACTTCTGGCACACTCTTAATCTTGTCCACAACCGTAGTCAGCGTTGAAAGGTTAGTAATACCAAAGGATACATGGATATTGGCAAATTTCATATCCTTGGTTGGCTGGGCGTTGACCGTTGAGATATTCTTGGTTGTGTTTGAAAGAACTTGCAGTACATCATTCAACAGTCCTGTACGGTTGAGGCCGTAAATATCTATATGGGCCATATACTCCTTATTTGAGCTAGAGTACTGGTCTTCCCACTCCACATCAAGGAGACGTTGCTCGTAGTTTTCTTGGGCACGCAGGTTCATACAGTCCACACGGTGAATAGCCACACCACGCCCCTTGGTAATGTAGCCGACAATATCGTCACCAGGCACTGGATTACAACACTTGGCAATCCGCACGAGGAGTCCAGAAGCACCTTCAATGACTACACCACCCTCATGCTTGACCTTGAGGGTTTCTTTATTTTCAACCTTGACCTCGCCACCCTTGACAAGTTCTTCTGCCTCCGCCTTGGCCTTGGCACGTTCTTCTTCACGACGTTCCTTTTCAGTCAGACGGTTAAAGACGGTAATGGCACCGATTTCTCCAAAACCAATAGCCGCAAAGAGGGATTCTTCTGTTTTATAGCTGGTCTTTTGAAGAACTTGGTCCATATGGCGCTTGTCCATGAATTTATTAGCCACATAACCATTTTCTTGGAACTGAGCCATCAGCATTTCACGCCCCTTGTTGACAGACAATTCCTTATCTTGGTTTTTAAAGAACTGACGAATCTTGTTACGCGCCTTGCTGGTCTTGACCATATTGAGCCAGTCACGACTTGGTCCAAAGGAGTTCGGATTGGTGACAATTTCAACCTGATCCCCTGTCTTGAGCTTGGTTGTCAGTGGAACCATACGGCCATTGACCTTGGCACCAGTTGCTTTTTCCCCTACTTTAGTATGAATTTCGTAGGCAAAATCAATAGGTCCTGAATCTTTTGGAAGAGAGCGGACAGCCCCATCTGGAGTAAAGACGTAAATCTCCTCAGCCAGATAGTTTTCCTTGACAGAGTCCACAAATTCCTTGGCATCATCAGCCTGGTCTTGGAGCTCCATCATCTCCTTGATCCAGTTCATCCCAATAGCTGATTCCTTGCTGTTGACTTGCCCCTTAATGCCTTTCTTATAAGCCCAGTGAGCCGCAACCCCGTACTCAGCCACCTCGTGCATGGCTTTAGTTCGAATCTGGAATTCGATCGGCCCTTTTGGCCCATAAACTGTCGTATGGATAGACTGGTAACCATTGGCCTTTCGGTTGGCGATATAGTCTTTGAAACGACCAGGCATGGGTTTCCAAAGTTCATGCACATAACCCAACATGGCATAAACATCACTTTGGGTATCTAAAATACAGCGAATAGCAATCAGGTCATAGATTTCCTCAAACCGTTTTCTCTTATCCTGCATTTTGCGGAAAATAGAGTAAATATGCTTGGGACGACCATAAATCTTCCCTCTCAAGTGATGATCTGTCGTATATTCCTCTAATTTTGTGACTACCTCATCCACCAAGGCTTCACGCTCTCTGCGTTTTTCCTTCATCATATGGGTAATCTTGTAAAACTCCGTTGGGTTGAGATAACGGAAAGATAGGTCTTCCAATTCCCATTTGACACTGGAAATCCCCAAACGATGGGCAAGTGGGGCATAGATTTCCATAGTTTCTTTGGAAATACGCTCCTGCTTGTCTTTTCGAAGATGTTTCAGGGTCCGCATATTGTGCAAGCGGTCTGACAGTTTGACCAAGATAACACGGATGTCCTCAGACATGGCCATGAGCATCTTGCGATGATTTTCTGCCAACTGCTCCTCGTGAGACTTATACTTGACCTTACCGAGCTTGGTAACTCCATCGACAATCACGCGCACATCTGGACCAAACTCTCTTTCCAAATCATCCAAGGTCGCATCTGTATCTTCTACCACATCATGCAAGAAACCACAAGCTACCGTTACAGCATCCAGCTTGAGTTTGGCTAAAATACCTGCCACTTGGATAGGGTGAATGATATAAGGCTCGCCTGATTTGCGATATTGACCACTATGACAATCCACCGCATAGACCAAGGCCTTATGAACAAAATGGACATCCTCTTCCGTTAAATATTCTTTGGTTAAAGCGACAACTTCTTCGCCTGTTAAATTCACTTCTTTTGGCATCTCTACTCTCCAATTCTTCCTACCATTTTATCACTTTTTTAAGAATATGAAAACTAGATTGGAACAGAATAAGAAAAAAATAATTCAGAATTGCTTGATAATTCTGAATTATTAGTCTATAATATATTACGAAGTTAGATTTTAAACTTAGGTGATAGAAGGAGAGATAGAAGAACGGAAACCATATTGTAACCGAAAGACTTTCTGACTTCCCCAATTCCATTGAATATACGAAAGATAAACGGTGGAACTCGTGTCACATACACTGGTACCTTGACTGGATTTTGGAATTAATACTCAATAAAAATCAAAGAACAAACTAGGAAACTAGCCGCAGGTTGCTCAAAGCACCGCTTTGAGGTTATATATAAGACTGACAAAGTCAGTCACATATATACGGCAAGGCGACGTTGACGCGGTTTGAAGAGATTTTCGAAGAGTATAAAAATCCTCAAGATACTTTCTTTTATCCTTTAGTTTATAAGGAGAACACCTATGAAAAAAACTGCTATTTCTATCTTTGCTCTCCTAGTGTTAGGAGTTAGCTGCCTGTTCCTATTCAGCCAGCAAAGCTATAAAAAAACAGTCGTTCAATACTATGCTAACGATCAGAACCTGCCCAGTAGGATAAGTTATAGTGAATATAGTGACAAACGAGAAGCTAACTACGGTGGCACTCTAAACATCACATCTATCAAACAAGCTAATGACGGAGTTTATGCAACCTATGAAGGGCAATTAACACCTCTCCAATAGTGATAAATTGATAACCAGCCTGTCTTCATCTAGTCATGCTGGTTTTTAAGTTCATTCTAAATCCTTACTTATTCTCCCTAACTGTGCTATACTTAATTTAGTACATTCTTTGAGATTGGAGCTAATATGAAAATCCATAAAACCGTGAATCCTGTTGCCTATGAAAATACCTATTACTTGGAAGGCGAAAAGCACCTCATCGTTGTCGATCCTGGTAGCCATTGGGAAGCCATTCGTCAGACAATTGAGAAGATCAACAAACCGATCTGTGCCATTCTATTGACCCACGCCCATTATGACCATATCATGAGTCTGGACTTGGTTCGCGAAACTTTTGGCAATCCTCCTGTCTATATCGCAGAGAGCGAAGCCAGCTGGCTCTATACTCCTGTCGATAATCTCTCTGGGCTACCTCGCCACGATGATATGGCAGATGTGGTCGCAAAACCTGCAGAACACACTTTTGTCTTTCACGAAGAATACCAACTGAAGGAATTTCGTTTTACTGTCTTGCCAACACCAGGTCACTCTATCGGTGGCGTTTCTATCGTCTTTCCTGATGCTCACCTAGTCTTGACTGGAGATGCTCTTTTCCGTGAAACAATCGGACGGACGGACCTTCCGACTGGTAGTATGGAGCAACTTCTTCACAGTATCCAGACCCAACTTTTCACCCTACCAAACTACGATGTCTATCCAGGACATGGTCCAGCTACTACTATCGCTCACGAAAAAACTTTCAATCCTTTTTTCTAACAAGATGATGACAATGACTATCGCATTTTAAGTATATTATCCAGCAGTCTTTCCACTATAAAAGGCATCCAGTCAAGGTTTTCACACCTGATTGGATGCCTTTTTCTGATTATTTATCTCTTTGCATTACCAAATAATCACGCGGTCTTCTGGCGAACGCCACATACCATCTCCTTCTTTGACATCATAGGTTGTAAAGAAATCATCGAAGTTTGGTACTTGTACATTGACACGGAGTTTGGCTGGTGCGTGTACATCAACGCTAGCCAAAAGTTTCATAAATTCTGGACGACCTTTCATGCGCCAGATGCGACCGAAGTTGTAGAAGAATTCTTCTGCTGAGAAGTCCGGTTCTCTCTTAGCTGCTTCAAGCGCTGCAGCGATTCCTCCCAAGTCAGCCACGTTTTCTGATACCGTCAATTTACCGTTGATGGTTGCTCCATAAGAATCCTGTCCATCAAATTGGTCAATAACTTTCTGTGTTTTCTCCTTGAAAGCAGCATAGTCGCTCTCTGTCCACCAATCCTTGAGGCTACCATTTTCATCAAAGGAAGCTCCGTTGGTATCAAAGGCGTGAGAAATTTCATGGGCAATAACTGCACCAATACCACCGTAGTTAGCAGAAGATGACTGATGCAAGTCATAGAAAGGCGCCTGTAAAATAGCCGCTGGGAAGACAATCAGATTCTTCTGTGGATTGTAATAGGCATTGACCATGTGAGCAGGCATGCCCCACTCCTTGTAGTCTACAGGCTGATTCCATTTGCTCCAACTGTGCTTGATTTCCACACGCGCAAAGGCTAGAGCATTGTCAAAAAGACTAGCAGTCTCATCCACTACCTTGTCTTTGTAGCGTTCTGGCAATTCTTCTGGGTAACCGATATAAGGCTTGATGACATTGAGTTTGACGATGGCCTTGTCACGAGTTTCAGGAGTCAACCAGTCATTTTTAGCCAAGCGTTCCTTATAGACATCAATCATAGTTGCCACTTTTTTCTCCACGTCCGCCTTAGCCTCAGGAGAGAATTTTTCATGGGCATACCAGAGACCCAAGGCTTGTTTGAAAGGACCTTGTGCTAGCTGGTAGGCTGCCTTGACCTTGTCTTTGGCTTCTGGAACTCCTGAAAGCGCACGGCTATAGGCACCTGACAAGACACGGATTTCTTCTGTTAAATAGCTGGTTGAGAGATTCACAACACTTAAAATTAAGGTTGCCTTGAGGAGAGGCCAAGCTTCTTCACTATAGAATTGGTCTGCGGCTTGCCAGAAACGTTCCTCGTCTACGATAACCTTGTCTGGTACTTGTCCAAGAACAGCTTGGAAGAAGTCATCCAAAGGTAGGGCAGGCGCAAATTTCTTGAAATCTTCATAAGCATATGGATGGTAAAGTTTAGCATATTCTGAACTTTCTTCATTAGAAAGAACTACTGCTGCAATTCGGCTGTCCAATTCAAGTCTTTTCTCTAGCAAGTCTTCAATTTCTTCATCAGAGAAATCATAAGCCTTGAGGAGATTTGCGCTGCTTTCTTTCCAAAGAGTCAAGAGCTCCTCGCGCTGAGGATGGTCTTCTGCATAGTAGGTCGTATCTGGCAGGATCGTGCTTGGAGCACTAGCCCATAGAACATTGATTCTGGCATCCATAAAGTCTGGCGATACACCAAAAGGAAGGAAATTCGGTTTTCCTGCAAGCTCAAACTCTGCTAGTTTAGCTGTAAAATCCGCAAAAGTCTCCAATTCTTGGAATTCTTTAAGAAGTGGTAAGACAGGTGTGATACCGTCAGCTTCTCTCTTGTCAAAATCACGAACTAGGCGGTGATATTTGACAAAGTTTGCCAAGATAGCATCCTCAGGCACCTCTTCTCCTGCCAACCACTTGTCTGTTGTCGCCAGCATCAGATCTTCAATTTCCTGGTCTAAATCAACAAAACCTCCCGTTTGAGACTTATCTGCTGGAATTTCAGCTGTCTGTTGCCATTCTCCATTGATAGCATCATAAAAATCATCTTGATAACGTGTCATCTTGTTCTCGCTTTCATTTGTACTTGTTTTTAGCTTAACAAAAATTAACTGGGAATGCAATTAAAAATGAACTTTCCTTTTCTATCATTTTTCAGTTATTATTTTAATTTTTTCAAAAATTAACTTGACTTAATTTTTTTTTAAGGTATATTAAGAGTAAGGAGGAATACAACTGTATGATACGTATCGAAAACCTCAGTGTCTCCTACAAAGAAACGTTGGCACTTAAGGATATTTCACTAGTGCTCCAAGGACCAACAATTACCGGTATCATTGGTCCTAACGGTGCTGGAAAATCAACATTATTAAAAGGTATGCTGGGAATTATCCCACATCAAGGTCAGGCATTTCTCGATGACAAGGAAGTTAAAAAATCCTTACATCGAATCGCCTATGTCGAACAAAAAATCAATATCGACTACAACTTTCCCATCAAGGTCAAGGAATGTGTCTCGTTAGGACTCTTTCCCTCTATCCCCCTCTTTCGAAGTTTAAATGCTAAACATTGGAAGAAAGTGCAAGAGGCCCTTGAAATCGTCGGCCTAGCTGACTACGCTGAACGGCAAATCAGTCAACTGTCTGGAGGTCAATTCCAGCGGGTCTTGATTGCACGTTGCTTAGTACAAGAAGCCGACTATATCCTCTTGGATGAACCTTTTGTGGGAATTGACTCCGTCAGTGAGGAAATCATCATGAATACGCTGAGAGATTTGAAAAAAGCTGGGAAGACGGTTCTCATCGTCCACCATGACCTCAGCAAGGTTCCCCACTACTTCGATCAAGTCTTGCTTGTCAATCGAGAAGTGATTGCCTTTGGTCCAACCAAAGAAACCTTTACCGAAGCCAATCTCAAAGAAGCTTACGGTAATCGACTCTTTTTCAGTGGAGGTGACCTATGATTGCAGAATTTATCGATGGATTGCAAAAATTCCATTTCTTACAAAATGCCTTGATAACAGCCATTGTCATCGGGGTCGTAGCTGGAGCTGTAGGATGTTTCATCATTCTACGCGGGATGTCACTCATGGGAGATGCCATTTCACATGCTGTCTTACCAGGTGTAGCCCTCTCCTTCATCTTGGGCCTTGACTTCTTTATCGGAGCCATTGTCTTTGGATTGCTAGCTGCCATCATCATTACCTATATCAGGGGGAACTCGATTATCAAAAGCGATACCGCCATCGGCATTACCTTTTCTTCTTTCTTAGCCCTCGGTATCATCTTGATTAGTGTCGCTAAAAGTTCAACTGACCTTTTCCATATCCTTTTTGGTAATATCCTGGCCGTCCAAGATACGGATATGTTTATTACCATGGGGGTAGGGGCAGCCATTCTCTTGTTAATCTGGATTTTCTTCAAGCAACTCTTGATAACATCCTTTGATGAACTCTTGGCTAAAGCCATGGGAATGCCTGTCAATTTCTATCACTACCTTCTCATGGTACTCTTGACTCTCGTGTCTGTGACAGCCATGCAAAGTGTCGGAACTATCCTGATTGTAGCCATGCTGATTACCCCAGCTGCAACTGCTTATCTGTATGCTAATAGCCTGAAAAGTATGATTTTCCTTTCCTCAACCTTTGGAGCTACAGCTTCAGTTTTGGGACTCTTTATTGGCTATAGCTTTAACGTTGCGGCAGGTTCTAGTATCGTGCTTACAGCTGCTAGTTTCTTTCTCATTAGCTTCTTTATCGCTCCAAAACAACGATATTTGAAACTGAAAAATAAACATTTGTTAAAATAAGGGGCAAAGCCCCAATAAATTGGAGGATCTAATGAAAAAATTAGGTACATTGTTCGTTCTCTTTCTTTCTGTCATTGCTCTTGTAGCATGTGCTAGCGGAAAAAAAGATACAGCTTCTGGTCAAAAACTAAAAGTTGTTGCTACAAACTCAATCATCGCTGATATTACTAAAAATATTGCTGGTGACAAGATTGATCTTCACAGTATCGTTCCTGTTGGCCAAGACCCACACGAATACGAACCACTCCCTGAAGACGTTAAGAAAACTTCTCAAGCTGATTTGATTTTCTATAACGGTATCAACCTTGAAACAGGTGGCAATGCTTGGTTTACAAAATTGGTAGAAAATGCTAAGAAAACTGAAAACAAAGACTACTTTGCAGTCAGCGAAGGCGTTGATGTTATCTACCTTGAAGGTCAAAACGAAAAAGGCAAAGAAGACCCACACGCTTGGCTTAACCTTGAAAATGGTATGATCTTTGCTAAAAATATCGCAAAACAATTGAGCGCTAAAGACCCTAGCAACAAGGAATTCTACGAAAAAAATCTCAAAGAATATACTGATAAGCTAGACAAACTTGACAAGGAAGCTAAGGAGAAATTTAACAACATCCCTGCTGAGAAAAAACTCATTGTAACCAGCGAAGGATGCTTCAAATACTTCTCTAAAGCCTACGGTGTCCCAAGTGCCTACATCTGGGAAATCAATACTGAAGAAGAAGGAACACCTGACCAAATCAAGACCTTGGTTGAAAAACTTCGCCAAACAAAAACTCCTTCCCTCTTTGTAGAATCAAGTGTGGATGACCGTCCAATGAAGACTGTTTCTCAAGACACAAACATCCCAATCTACGCACAAATCTTTACTGACTCTATCGCAGAACAAGGTAAAGAAGGCGACAGCTACTACAACATGATGAAATACAACCTTGACAAGATTGCTGAAGGATTGGCAAAATAAGCCTCTGAAAAACGGG
>NZ_AEDV01000073.1 GCF_000148545.1 Streptococcus mitis SK597
ATAGTCTAGCAGTTGGTCTGCCTGGCTGATGGCTCGCTCGGGTTGTTGAGTAAAAGGTTTGTTACCGAAAAACTCTAACCACGGCTTGCGAACCTCGTCTTTGCTGGTTTCTCTGTATTTTTTTAATTCCAAGAACGCCATCTTGACCGTTAGTACTAGTCTTACAACAAGGCATCAAACTCAGCGACAGTCATGCCTAATTGCTCACTTGCAACCTCAGATGTCAGGATACCTTGACGGACCATATCTAGGAAGGCAAAGAGTTTTCCTTCTTCCCTTCCTTCAACTTTCCCGCGCTCCAATCCCTGTTCAACTCCCTCAGCTCGTCCACGCTCTAAACCCTCTGCGCGACCGCGTTCAAGACCTCTCTCTAAACCTTTTTCTTCAGCTTGTTCCAAGGCATAGTCCTGTGCCAACAAGGCTTGTTCTTCTCGCATACGTAGTTGGCTAAACATCTTCCTGTCCTCCTCGGACCAGCTCTTATAGTCCAGCAGTTGGTCTGCTTGGCTGATGGCTCGCTCGGGTTCTTGGGTAAAGGGCTTATTACCAAAAAACTCTAACCACGGCTTGCGAACCTCATCTTTGCTGGTTTCTCTGTATTTTTTTAATTCCAAGAACGCCATCTTGACCAAATGGTTTTCTTGTCCATTAGTTGTGATGGTTAAGGCTTCACCTTTCGTGTCCTCTCGCATACTAAAGCTATGAAAAGCCAAGTCATCTGAGAAATAATTACTATCCACAATAGCGATTGCGTAAACAGGTGCGATGTGTTTATAACTCTGGTGTGTATCACCTTCTCGTTGGCGAATTTTTTCGAGGTTTTGATTAACCTGACTGCATAGGTAAGCCCAAAGGCGATTGATGAAAAAATTCTGATGATGCACCTGAATCTCAATAATTACTTGCGTTCCATTATCTAGTTCAGCTAAAACATCTATACTGGTATAGAAATCCTGTGCCGAGTAGGGCATGGAAGGCAAGACATGAATATTACTTCCCTCCAAAATAGTTACATTTTTGGCTGGTAAGTCCAGCATATCGCGAATAAATTGACAAGTGATTTCTGGATTGCTAAAAATCTTCTTAGCAACCAAGTCATTAGTTGGGCTAATGCCCGGATGTCTTAGAATCATCCTTTTCCTCCTTTTATTATACCACAGTTTTAAATCTAGGTTGACTAGATTCTCTGCTTCTATCTATTTATTCGGAAAAAATAGAAAGAGTAGAGAAATTTTAAACTATATTATTTATCTGAAAACGAGGGCTGCCCACCACGGATATTATAAATCTGATAAAAAACAAAAGAGCTAGCCTAAGCTAACTCTTATCCTATGCGGAGAGAGGGACTTGAACCCTCACGACCTAAAGCGGTCACAGGATCCTTAGTCCTGCGCGTCTGCC
Source organism: Streptococcus mitis SK597 (assembly GCF_000148545.1). Taxonomy (GTDB): domain Bacteria; phylum Bacillota; class Bacilli; order Lactobacillales; family Streptococcaceae; genus Streptococcus; species Streptococcus mitis_C. The sequence continues at coordinate 1,402 of NZ_AEDV01000073.1, forward strand.
AATTCCGCCATCCCCGCGTCGATTACTTTACTAGTATATCAACTTTTGGGATGCTTGTCAACACTTTTTTTCAATTTTTTTCATTTCATCAACTAAATTACTCTGAAATTTCATTTAGCTTTTCATCTACTAACTTAGCTCCGAGTGTATTTTTGAAATGACCTAGAGCAAATTGATGATTTTCTGGCCAGATGGAAGCAACGGCTGGTTGAACAATTTCAATGTCATATCCTAGATTATAGGCATCTATAGCTGTATGCAGCACACAGATATCCGTCAAGACACCAGTTAAAATCACTGTAGAAACGCGACGCTCTCTCAAACGGATATCCAGGTCGGTCCCTGAAAAAGCTGAGTAATGGCGTTTATCCATCCAAAAGACACGACTATCTGAACCATGCTCTTGATAAAATGCCCCCAAATCTCCGTATAAATTGCGTCCACTAGTCCCAATCAAATTGTGAGGAGGAAATAGCTTGCTTTCTGGATGGAAACAATCGTTTTCTTCATGAGCATCGATGGTAAAGAAGATGTAATCTCCGCGTTCAAAAGCTAATCGAGTTACCTTGCTGATGGCATCCGAAATTGCCTGAGCTGGAGCGCCTGCTGTCAGCTTCCCACTATCAGCAACAAAATCTTCTGTATAGTCAATCGAAATCAAAGCCTTAGTCATTAGTAATCTCTTTTCTTCACTTCTTCAAAAATATCTGAAATCAAGACCTTAAGATAGGTTCCCTTCATTCCAAGTGAGCGACTTTCAATAATCCCTGCAGACTCAAGTTTACGAAGGGCATTGACAATCACAGAACGGGTGATTCCGATACGATCTGCAATCACTGATGCAGTCAACTGCCCTTCATTTCCATTTAATTCCCCTAAAATTGCTGAAACAGCACGGAGTTCGGAGTAAGACAGAGTATTAACCGCCATGGTAACAGCAGTACGGCGACGAATATTTTTCTCATCTTCTTCACGCTGGAAGTTGAGGAGTTGAATCCCAACAACGGTACTAGCAATCTCAACAAGAATCAAGTCCTCATCTTCGAATTTCTTATCATTACGCCAAATAATCAAAGAACCAAGGCGAATCCCTGATACATGAATCGGTGCAATGGTCGTCAAGCCATCTGGAAAATCCGAACGACTCTCTACAGGGAAAATACTCAAATCATGATCAACTGTCAGATTGGCTTCTGTATCGTAGATCATGTTCGCACCTTGAATGTAGTCATCTGGGAAAATCTTAGTTTGGAAGAACTGCTCTACACGATCTGTATTGGTTTTGTAACGCATGAAATAACCAAGGAGACGCCCCTTGCTATTGACGATACAGGCGTTACAGTCAATAATATCTGCCAATTGACGGGTAATCGCATTGTATGGAAGTTCTTCCTGCAACTGCTCCTCCGAGCGCTTCAGGATAGAAGTAATTTTTCTTGTTTTTTCTAATAAATGTGCCATTTTTCACCTCGAATTTAATCGCTATCATTATAACATAAACAGCTTGAATTTTCAATTATTATCTGAAAATTGCTTATTTAATTGCAATTTAGACTAGCTGAAATATTTTAGAAAAATAGATTTTTATCATTGACAAACTAATTTATTTTTAATATTATATTATCATAAGAAGATAGACGGATAATACCTTTCCATTTCACCTATCCTTTGCTATCACCATCTTCTTTCACCCTTGGTCTCCTTATATAAAAAAGCGATTCATTTTGAACCGCTTTTTCTTATTTATCGCCCTTGTTACGAATAACAAAGCCTGTTTGCTTTTCACTTGAAGTATTGCGTGGTTTTTTATTATCCTTACGATAACGTTTTTCCTTATCAAAACGATCATTGCTACGACTTCCTTTTTTGAAATCATCACGACGACCATTGCCACGGCGATTATCACGACGGTCATCTCCACGACGACCTCCCTTAGCTTTACCACCGAAACCATTACCTGATGGTTTAAATGGCAGTGGTTTTTCACGTGCAATCTCCACTTCAGGAAGACTATCTGGGTCTTGAACAGTCAGACTCAAGATATACATTGCCAATTCTTCTGGAGTAAATTCGGCAGCTAGCTTACGAGCATCCTTACCAAATTTCTCAAAGTTGGCACGGATAGTCTCATCTGCAAAATCACGTTCGATTTTCTTAAGAGCCACTTGTTTTTTAGCTTGGAAAGCTTCTTCTGTACTTGCAGGTTTGAGACCTTTCATACGTTTCTTAGTCAAGTTTTCAATGATTTGGAGGTAACCCATTTCATTAGGTGAAACGAAGGTAATAGACTGACCTGATTTTCCAGCACGACCTGTACGCCCGATACGATGAACATAACTTTCAGGATCTTGTGGAATATCGTAGTTGTAGACATGGGTCACACCTGAAATATCCAAGCCACGCGCTGCAACGTCCGTCGCAACTAGAACATCCAGATTACCGTTTTTAAAATCACGAAGGACACGAAGACGTTTGTTTTGGTCCAAATCACCATGAATTCCTTCTGCACGGAAGCCACGGATTTTAAGTCCACGAGTCAATTCATCCACACGACGTTTGGTACGACCAAATACGATAGCAAGTTCTGGTTGTTCTACATCCATAAGACGAGTCATGGTGGCAAATTTTTCTTGTTCTTTAACACGAATATAGTATTGGTCAACCAATTCTGTTGTCAATTCCTTGGCAGCAATCTTCACATGCTCAGGTTCTTTCATAAACTGAACACCGATACGTTTGATGGCATCTGGCATAGTTGCTGAGAAAAGTAAAGTTTGACGGCTTTCAGGGACACGGGAGATGATGGCTTCAATGTCTTCAAGGAAGCCCATGTTGAGCATTTCATCCGCTTCGTCAAGGATGAGGGTTTCAATATCTTGTAATTTCAAGGCCTTGCGTTTGATCAAGTCCAAAAGACGACCTGGTGTTCCCACCACGATATGGGCACCCGATTTAAGAGCCTTAATTTGTTTTTCAATGCTTGATCCGCCATATACTGAGCGGACTTTGACTCCCTTACTACGGCCAAAGCGGAAGAGTTCCTCTTGACTTTGGACAGCTAGTTCACGAGTTGGAGCGATGACCAAGGCTTGGATAGTCGCTTCTTCTGTACGGATTTTTTCAAGGGTTGGCAAGCCAAAAGCTGCGGTTTTCCCTGTACCAGTCTGAGCTTGACCAATAACGTCCTTGCCTTCAAGGGCCAAGGGAATGGTTTGTTCTTGGATCGGACTGGCTTCTACAAAACCAGCTTTTTCAATCTCTGCTAGCAAATCAGCAGACAAGTTTAATTCATTAAATTTCACGTTATTCTTCTTTCTAAAGGTGGTGCGAAGCCACCCTATAGGACTTAGTTTATACTTTTCTTTTTATGACGTATTTTCATATACTGGATATAAAATCGTGTTGCTTCTTTTCCACAAAAGAAAAGTACTGTTTTCTTTGCAACCTATCTAGTATAACACAAGAGAGAAGCAAAAGATAGCCCAATCCATCGATAAAGTCATGTAAACGATTTTTCTGAGAAAATAAAGTTAAACTTTCCACTATTTCATAAACTTTTTTAAAGCGTAGCAGAATTGTGCAAAAGTTTTTTTCTTGTGCTAGAATGAAATTCGAATAGGAGGAACTCTAAATGTTAACTTATGATTTAATCGTTATCGGATTTGGTAAAGCTGGTAAAACACTAGCTGGTAAATTGGCTTCAGCTGGCAAAAAAGTTGCCCTCATTGAACGTAGCAAAGCTATGTACGGTGGAACTTGTATCAACATCGGATGTATCCCAACTAAAACTTTGCTAGTTGCTGCTGAGAAAGACTTGTCTTTTGAAGAAGTCATTGCTACCAAAAACACTATCACTGGTCGCCTCAACGGTAAAAACTATGCGACTGTTGCTGGTACAGGCGTAGATATTTTTGATGCGGAAGCTCACTTCCTTTCAAATAAAGTCATCGAAATCCAAGCTGGTGATGAAAAGAAAGAACTGACTGCTGAAACAATCGTCATCAACACTGGTGCTGTTTCAAACGTCTTGCCAATCCCTGGACTTGCTACAAGCAAGAACGTTTTTGACTCAACAGGTATCCAAAACTTGGACAAATTGCCTGAAAAACTTGGAGTCCTTGGTGGTGGAAATATCGGTCTTGAATTTGCTGGCCTTTACAACAAACTTGGAAGCAAGGTCACAGTCCTAGATGCCTTGGATACTTTCCTTCCTCGTGCAGAACCTTCCATCGCAGCTCTTGCTAAACAATACATGGAAGAAGATGGCATTGAATTGCTTCAAAATATCCATACTACTGAAATCAAAAACGACGGTGACCAAGTCCTTGTCGTGACTGAAAACGAAACTTACCGTTTCGATGCCCTTCTCTATGCAACTGGACGCAAACCAAATGTAGAACCACTTCAACTTGAAAATACAGATATTGAACTAACTGAACGTGGCGCTATTAAAGTAGACAAACATTGTCAAACAAATGTTCCTGGTGTATTTGCAGTTGGGGATGTCAACGGTGGCCTTCAATTTACTTACATTTCACTTGATGACTTCCGTGTTGTATACAGCTACCTTGCTGGAGATGGCAGCTACACTCTTGAAGACCGTCTCAATGTACCAAACACCATGTTTATCACACCTGCACTTTCACAAGTTGGTTTGACTGAAAGCCAAGCAGCTGATTTGAAACTTTCATACGCCGTTAAGGAAATCCCTGTTGCTGCTATGCCTCGTGGCCACGTAAACGGAGACCTTCGCGGAGCTTTCAAAGCTGTTGTTAATACTGAAACAAAAGAAATTCTTGGAGCAAGCATCTTCTCAGAAGGTTCTCAAGAAATCATCAACATCATCACTGTTGCTATGGACAACAAGATTCCTTACACTTACTTCACAAAACAAATCTTCACTCACCCAACCTTGGCTGAGAACTTGAATGACTTGTTTGCGATTTAAGTTGAAGTCTCATCTTAACTGACAGCCCTCTTTGGGCTGTTTTTACTTCTGCGAAATCTCAAATCTGTCTTTTCTCTCTTTTATGATATAATGTACACACCTCACTCAGCAGTCCAACAATTAACCAACTCTAGCCCTTAACCCCAGCGATTTCAGGTCGTTGGGTTTTTGTGAAAAAGTGCTTGACTCTTTCCTTACGGAGAGTTATGATGGACACACTAATAAAGCAAAGGAGATTTCTATGGAAAAATTCACCAACAGAAATATTCAAAATAATGAGCTTGAACAAGAGCAATTCTCGCTTCAAGACCGCATTCAAAATATCCACAATTTTGAAAACAAAGACACCACCCGAGACCAAGAAATTGCTATAGTAGCCAGCATGATTGGCAGAATCCCTACGCTGGAGCGCCAAAACTTAGATAGCCAAGATTTTCACGATATTTCGGTCTGGACGCTTCAAGAAATGCTTCGGGTGAGTTACGAGTTAGGCAAACTGTCGCAAGAAGCTCCAGTACCCACCGAGCTTTAAATTGGCAACAAAGCAAAACTAAAAGCCTTCGAAAATTTTGACTACTACTGGAGAGATATGATTCAGCCAAATTTCAAAATTTTCTACCACCCAAACTCCTCCAAATTGAAACAGTTCACCTTACAAGTTTCGAAGAATTACACTGTTATACGGTGGAGGATGTGTTTTTAATCCTCGTTTTCGAAGTGCAACTCCCCATCACGGACGAATATTCTTGGATTTATGCTTGCCGTTTTCTTAATCCTGAGCGTGCCAAAAAATATTATACTGCTTGTTATAGAACGGAAGATTTGGACGATTTTGCCGTTTGGAATTGCAAATTACAGAAAGAAAAGGTCGAAGTTTTAAACATTGAGCTACAAAGCCAAGTTTAATTTTAGTTATTTTAACGCTTTTTTCAACAAAACTGTTGACACAATTACTTAAAGTCTGTATAATAGATTAAGTTATCTCAGATAGCTATAAAATATATGCTTTTGAGATAAAGAAAAAAAGAAAAACCCAACGATACTTGCTCTACCGCTGGGAAGAAGATTTCTTATTTTTAGTTATCAGACTTATAGTTAACCAACAAGAGAACGATAAGACTGATTTGCATTAGCTTCACCACTATTAGTGGTGATTTTTTCTTTCATATTTTGGCGAGGCTTTATTTTTAGGTTTAAGGTAGTTGTTTTCCCTCCCAGTCCAAGCAAATATAATCCCATCTAAGTTTCTGGATTTTTTGTCAGAATTAAGAATGGCGTGTATGCTATATGAAATAATAGAAATAGCTATAATAATCCCTACAACTATCACAACAAGATTCCAAAAAGGCATTGGCTGAATAAAACTACACACGCTCCCAGTTCCTCCAGCACCTATAAGCATTGAAATTAAATTTATCCTTTTTTCTGTCCCATCCTCACTTTCATTAAAAATGTGTTGGTTAGACAAAACAAGAAATCTTCGGTGTTACTAATATAAACCATATTCTTACACTTTGTCAATAGTAGTATATTATTTGTAACTGTTTTTAATTTTTCTGACATTTTTACACTGTATTAAAAAATTTTCTTTATATTTTCAATTCGAAACAAACACCCCAGTCGCAAAACTGGGGTGATTTTGTCGTAAATTTCAGCTAACAAACTGCCTCATCGATATAGGTCACTGGCGTTGCCAAAATGTATAGCAAGGTTTCGCACATCTCACCTCTACTTTGGCAATCGAGCAACTTTTTGATTTTCGCAATAAACTTCTCTTTGTTTTCGTTAACGGCGAAAACTGTTATCTTGCGTTTAAAAACATTAGTTTCAACATCATCGAAGGCAAAACCTTTTTCGAAAACTCGCAGTCTCGTTAAAAATGCAGGCAAAGATATTGGGTCGCTGAGGTAAAATCCTAATTGGTTTGGTTGCCATTCAATTGGTATTTCTGGCACTACGCCCCAATATAGCTGGCTACGAATGTCACCTTCTAATTTTTGTAGATAAATTTCCGTTTCTAAATCGATGTACATATCGCTCCTATCTGTTAAATTTCTTTTACCTGTCCATCATAACTCTCTTTGGTACGGAAGTCTAGTCTATTTTTGAGTTTAATTTACATCGGTTTAAAGGTATAAAATGCAGATTTTTTGCTGGTGTTTTTGTGAGAATGTGAAGTTGTGAAAAGCTCAACTGCTGGAGATTTTCGAAAGCTAATCCATAGCAACAGAAGCAGAAAAAGGAAATAAAAAGCTTAGAATATTTTCTTGAAGACTCCTCCCCCCTCTACAAAGACAAACATTGTATAAAAATACAATAAGTCGTGTGCCAAAATTGGGCAGAAACGGCGGTGTTAGTGCAAAGTTAAGCAACCCGAACCGAAAGGCGAAGAGAACGCAGAAAGCTATCGATTTACCTTAAATATTTTTCCTTTCTCCACTGCGTAAAAACATTCACCCAACCAAAAAGCCCGAGTCTCCTCGAGCTAAATGTGTGTGTTAGACTTTAACACAAAAATAACTATTCCTGTTATTTCGCAGATATAAATTATTGTTAACGGTTGATACTGTATTTTTTCTCCCTCCTCATAAATGCGTCTTCTCCACCTTCCAAAATATCACATACATGTTCCCTGATGTTGTATTTTTGAAGTATGAATTCAGATGTAGAATCACTATTACGGTTCTCTAAAGCACCATTTACATAATCAAACTTCTTACCATTTTGATTTGGAGAATTATCAGATTGCTGATTAGCTACAATAATATTTTCCGCATCACCAGATACAACTATATTAGGATTGTGAGTAACTATGATTATTTGTCGATTCTTTTTAGTTTTTTTGATGTATTTTGTCAATTCACTATATATTGCCCTGTTATCCAAACTATCTTCAGGCTGGTCAATTAATACGGGGATTTTACTATCTGAAAACTCTAATATTAATCTTAATACAATAAACGCTTTTTTACCTGGAGACATTTGTTCAAATTTATCACCTTGATATTCAATCTCAAAACCATATTCGTAAAAATTAGTAGTGAAGAAATGCTCAATGTGACTGAATTTGTCCCTATTTCCATTAAACGCAAGACTATCCTCGTCAAATATTGAATCAACAACTTCTTCAAAAGAATCTATCATTTTTTCTATAAAATCTTGTTTCGAACGACCTCGAGCATTAATATAATCAAATTCAGCCTCTAAATCAATTAATGAGAACTTGACTGAAATCTTTAAATTATCTCCATTATCATCTTCAATCTTGAAATTATTCAATAATTCAGTTCTAATATTAGAGTATTCCTTATATTTCGAAATAATCTCTTTTTGAATTTCTTCTGTTACTTTATCGAACTCATCCCTTTGTTTTTCAAATGCTTCAATTTTGGCTAAAATATCAACTTCATTCTTAATTAAAGAATTTAACCTCGCTATCTCTGAATTATTTTTCATTGCCTCAACACATTTCTTGTATATGTCATCATTTTCTATGTCCGCAATTTTATTTTCACTAGCTTTGATTAGACTTTCTTTTTCTAACTTAATTATCCTAATTTCATGATCCAGTTGTGCTTTGACAGAATCATGCAACCGAGCTGTAATCTGACCAATTTTAACCCTTAAATCTTGAGACGGAGTAGTCGTTGTGGGCAAGCTTTTAATCTCAAATGTAATTGGAAGAATGCTTGATACATATCGCAAGTCAAATTCATGAATCTCTTTTTGTGTTTTCAATAACTGCAATTCTTTGTTTTTATTTTCAAATAAATCTCTTTCTTGCTCCGTTATCTCACTAGCATTTAATAATTCTTTTTTCTTAGTTTCGTATGTTTTTATTCGATTTTGAGTAGCTTGTTTTTCTGCTTCTGGCTTAATTAGCTCATGAATATTTTTTTGATTCTCTTTATAACTATCAAGTAACCCTCTAATTTCAAGATGTATAGTAGTGCAATTTTGCTCATATTTCTTTAATTCAGAGTTCATTTCTTTGGATTGAATAATACTTCCTACCAAATCTTTAAGCTTCTTATTGTCTCTGGCTAAAGCAAACATATACTCTTGAGGTATGTACTCTATCTGTCTGGAATTATCTTCTTGCTGGTCTTTCCAAATAATTTGAAAATCATCCATATTTTCAAAATAATATGAATCACCATTCAGCTCTCGTCCCAGCTTTTTAGCTATAGAATTTAGTAGAGTTGATTTACCAGTTGAGCGACCACCAATAATTGTATTTAGATTTTCGGATAGATAAATATCTTGACCGTTATATAGAATCTTATCAATGACAAGCTCATCCTTTTCGAGAGTTGGTTTTTCTTTCTCAACGCTAATGCGATATTCTGGTTCATACTTTATTTGTTTTAAGCCATCAAAAGTTAAATCTGCTTTTACCCAAGAATATTTACTTCCTATTTGCTCCAAAGAGTGAGAATCTGAGGATTGAAGTAGTGGTCTTATATGCGGGGATTTATCAAGCCAAAATTCTCTATCTTTTGTGATATTTACTTCATTGCTAGAATGAATCAAAAAATCAGAATTGATACAAATATCTTCATAAACTGCCTTATTTTTAGAATCAGAATCACTAGTTGCACTACCGTGACCTCTCGAAAGAAAGCCAGTTAGAAAACGACCATTAAGTTCTCTATCACTATTTAAGACTTTTAATAAATCTTTAAAAGGAATGTGAGCCTTCTTGTCTATTTCAGTTTTACTTAAACGATTAAATGATTTTTCGCCATCACCAATATTAGCCTTTAAGTGACCAAGTAAATTTTTTACTATATCGTCTTGAACCTCATTATCAAATACTACATGATAGTCAAAAAGTTCATCAGATTTATTAATGTTTGATAACCTAACCTCAAGATTTAAAAAAGTTGCAATTCCTTCTTTATTCAGCCTGTCCTTTAACATAAAATCATTATCACTAAAGTTGAAATAATTAGTCAAACCAATAGCTGATATGTCTTCATCCTTTATCTTTTGAATGAATTTTTCTACATCTGGACTTCCATCGGGTAACTTATCAAACTGATTATTTAACACTGTATAGGGAGAATGAATATGTAAATCCCATTTTCTAAACTCTGAACCTCTTTGAATCATTGAATACAAACCTTTCTACATCAAATTATCTTATGCAAACCTCTATAATTACTAGCATTTCCTACAGGCTATGCTAAAATTTCAGATACTATCTCTTCACGCCATCCATTTTCTATCCTATAAGGTTCGATAGTAGAAAAATCATCTAATTTTTCGAAAATTCTCTGCTCGTTAATCTTTCTATCCAAAATATTTATAATTTCTGGAATTGTCAAAGCAAAGATATTTAGCCCTTTTACGCTACCTTTCGTTAATGTTCCATTTAGCTGAATAAACGATGTAGCCCTAAAAATATTAACCACATTATCATCTACTTCATTAGCTACAAATATTGTTTGTAACGGTTTATTAGTAGATAATGCTAAATTTACAGAATGACGTATAACTGGCTCTAATTCACCACGTTTTTGAGTTGATTTATCCATTAATGTCGCTTCAAGTAAAAGCATTTTATCGCTATATTCAATCTCGATATCTCCTTTATTGCCTCCAGCATGTGATAGTGGGAGGTTATCAGCAGAAAATGTCAACTGCATGGATTTTCTAAGTTGAAACTTCTTATCTGATATATAATACCATGCAATGGCCAATATATATTCGAAAATAGTAGGAACTAAGGCATTATCCGTAACAAGTTCTTGAACTTTCTTATCATTTCTTTGAGAAATAAAACTCAAAACTTCAGATACTTTAGTGATACCAAATTCTTGTTCAACAAATTCCCTAAACTCTCTTTCCTGTTTGTCTGCTATAAATTGTTTAATATTTGAAATATTAGCAATGCCAAATTCTTCGGCAATCTGATTTTGTATTTCTAAAACTTGAGTATAAGATAATTCTAAAATATCCGATATACAGATATCTTGATAAAAAGAACTCTTTATATCGTTCTCATACTCTTCATAGCTTGCTTCCCCAGAAATCTTAAAATTACCATTTAATAAAGAGAAAAGTTTAGGAAAAATCCAAGGTCGACCAAGCGATACAATTCCTTGATTAAAACTGATTACTCCAGACAAAGAAAATATTCTTTTACACATATCACTGTATTCTTTAATCAAATCATTATGCTTAGACCATGCAAATGCATAATATATATCCAAATATTGACCTGATAGCAATGGATTATCACTGTTTTTAGTTATAAAATCTTGAATAGAATCTTTATTTTTATACTTGAAAACAGCCTTACCATCTCCAAAAGCTTTCTTAATAGCATCTTGTTTAGAAAGATTCATCATTTCTTCAAATGACCGCTCTGTCTTTTCTTCTGTAAATTTTATAATTGAAAGAACAAAACTTTTATATTCTAAACTTTTATTACTATTCTTTCGATTTGGAAAAAGTTTTTTGAAGTTTTCATCCGAAAAATTTTTATTCCTAAACATTTTGCGAGCTTCATCCACTCTTTCAGGAATCAATATATGATTAGCGAACTCTTCATCTCTATACTGTTCAAGAGTTTTATTGTTATCATAAACAGATTGGTAATTATCGATAATCACTTTGATTTTTTCTTCTGAAAAATTTGGCTTAATGCTTTCCACTATCCATAGAAAATCTCTAACAGGAACTTTGCTATATCTGTTCAAAAAAGCAAGAGCAAAACGGAAATTATAGAAGTATTTATCAGAGTTGCTATCATATATGCGAAGCTTCAATAATTGCCTAAAATAAACAAGATTATCAATTGTTAAACCAAAAAGTTCTTCTAATTTATCAAAAGCCTGCTCAGTTTCAGAAATATAATTCAATCCGACTTGAGATAATTTTCTTTCATAGTTAATAAAACCAATCTTGACAAGAGCATTTGTTAGAGTTCTCCCTCTCTTGTCTAAACCAGTTATTTCATTTCTATTCAAATTCCCAAAAAGGCTAATTCCATCCTCTGTTTCAACTTTTGCAAAATCGCTTAAAACTGATGAATAAAAACTTGCTTGGCTCTCATTGTTCCATTTCTGATTTGACTTATTATGCTTTTTAAGAGTTTTTAAAATCTGTTTGTAGATAGGGACAACTTCTTTAACACGAATACTCGTATCACCCATATTAAAAATGCTTGTTGACTCTTTTAGCCTCATATATCACCTTTCGAATTATAGTTTGTAATCAAGACTTCAACAGTATTACTCATTTTCGCCTTAGACTGATAATTACTATTATTATAATGGTAATCCAATACATGTAAATTATACTTTGAAGCCCATTTCATCAATTCTTTATTTTCTTTATTGTTATGAATGACAACATTAGAAAGAGCAAAATAAGCTCCCTTATCGTTTATGCTATCTAAATACTTAAACAAATCCAAATCATCCTTTAATGTCCACGCACCATTTTCATTGTAAGCGGCAGTAGTAATGCGATAAGGAGGATCTGCATATACAAAATCTCCTTTATTTACTTGATTCATAGTTTTACGAAAATCACAAGATTGGATAACAAAATTGTAATTTTGTAAACCTTGAATGAACGTAATTAGTTTAGATTTCATATTAACGTTAAAATCACGCTTACCTACAGGAAGATTGTACTCTCCTTTATTATTAAATCTTATTTGATTGTTAAAACCAAATACAATTAATAGATAAAATAACACTTCCTTATCAAATTTATTATAATTTTTCTTATTGTAGTCTTGACGAAGTTTTAGAAAAGCTTCTTTATTATACGACCCCAGTCCTGTAGAGCTGTTTACACCGTAGTGAGCATAGCTATATTTCTGTGTGTTCGAAAGTTTATAAAATTCTATAGCTTTCTCTACTTTATCCAAAAATACCGTTCCATCTTTTTGACTTTCCAAATATTTATAAAAATCAATTACTTCCTCACTTATATCATTGATGATATACTTTTTACTTTTTGATTTATCAATGTTAGCGAGATTAACTGCTACTGTTGCTCCACCAGAAAATAAGTCAATAAAATTATTATAGCTTTCAGGGAAAAGAGGTAACAACTGAGGAAGCAACTTATACTTTCCCCCAGTATAGTTAAGAGCACTTTTTATTAACTTTTCTTCTTTTCTATTATCAGGGAAGATGGTGCATAAATAAAGTAGTTCTTTATGATTTTCAATGTTAGACTTACCTGTCGTGAAAGGTGCGAAATTAGTTTCAAATACCTGAACCTTGCCTCTTTTCGATAAAATCTCAATTATTTCTTCATTTGAAATTTTAGCATTTGAGCGTGAATTACCCTTTTTATTCATATTATTATAGCTAACCAATATATATTTAGCGTCAATGTTTAGAATCAAATCTTCAAAAGCCTGAGGGGCTTTACTTTTTGTATAGTCAGAACCTTTTTCTGAACGATTAACTGCCTTCTTTGCTACACCTTCTACCTCTGGTTTTTTCCATTCAGCAATATTTTCTAAAACATGGTAGGCATTTTCATAACCACGTGAGTTATATGGCGTGTCAATATAAACAAGGTCTGCATAAATTTCTTTAACTAATTTATTAGCATCTTCATTATAGATTTTATTGCAATCATTTTTATTGTACTCAGGAACTCTTAAATATATTTTCTTATTTGAGTCCATTTTTTTTCTATAAGCATCATAATGACCTACAGTATTAGCTACTTTATCCATAGCATAGAGTAGACTAGTAAGTAACATGAAATACTCTCTCTGATTGCCTGATTTATATTTTTCAATTTCTTCGCGAATTGAGTCAATCTTTCCAGCATTTTCTTCAGAAAAATATGCATCACCAAAATTCTTAGAAACATAGCCCTTTTTAGGGGATAAATTATTTAACTCGTCAATTATCTGAGAAACTTTATCAATATCTACATCCTCATTCGAAAACCAAGTTTGAAAGGAAACGAAGTTGCTATAGAGTATGTCATTTACTATAACCTTTTTATTCTGTTTTCTGAATAGGTCTGCAACAACACCTGTTCCACCAAATATATCTGCTACACTGTCGATATTTCCGATATTTTCTGATACTGTCTTTAATATGAAATCGAGCATCTTTTGTTTACTTCCAAGATAGCGTCGATTTCCAATTTTCAATGTCTCTTTATTTGAAACATAATATTTTGCAGGAATTTCTTCTGAAATTACTCTTACAATCTCTTTTTCATTTTCTTCTTCCCATTCATAAGCAGAACGATTATTCTTTCGAGGTTGAGAAATTATTCCCTTTTGCATCCAATTATTCAATGTCTGTCTTGTTATACCGTATTTATCAGCAATTTCTTGTGTTTTTAACATTTAGGCATCCATCTCCTTTTACAGTAACGAGTATATCATATTTGAATGAATTATCCAAGCAATATTCATGCGTAAAATAAAGAAAAGACCCACATGGGGTCTTGGAGTTAAATTGAACGTTTATCTTGTTTACGCTCTAAACGCCTTAGAATGGTTTGTTTATGCAAAACATATTGTTCTTCAGTTAAATCTAAAACTTCCATTACAGCAGTGTCTAAATCTGCTCCGTTTCTGGAACTTCTGAAATCAATACCTTGATTTTGACACTCTATCGTATGAAGAAGAAAATCGTTAAAAACTTTCACTGCTTGACTATTCTTTTCTCTTAAAGCCTCTTGCTTTTTCTCGTTAAAACCTGTTAATGCCTGAATTTTTTCAGCATCATCGATATAAGTTAATAATCTACGAGCAAGATTTTCTTTTGAGTAGGGATTAGCTGCAGTATCATTCCAAATGATTTGTTTATAGCGTTTTGAATACATGTGAGTTACCTCTAAAAATAGATTTCTACCGCTTACTCGGTAGATTGTTTTATTTTCTACCGAACGCAAGTGATTAACTATTCTCAGAAGTGCTCTGGAAAGTTGCGAAAATATTAAATTTTATAGCTTTATTATACACTAATATTTATGTTTTGTCAATGTCTGGAATGTAATCCAGCCATTTGTCTCTTTTAGGACGAACATTTAAAGAGTAACCTGTTCGTTCTGAAATCCACTGATTGATATCAACGCTGTCCGCATTGCTACCAGGTATAGTATTAATACGATTATGTTTAGAATCTCGGTATTTGGCTTGCGAAAACATATTGAACGAAGTTACCCAATCGTCCTTGTCTTCACCAATCACACTGACATCAACTTTAAAACTTTTGCACGGTGCAGTCAAACGATAAGAAGTTTGAAAGACGGGACATTTGCGGATTTGTTCCACTTCTAATTTTACTTCGTAGTAGCGGTGATGTGGTATATCGTGAACGGAATGAATCAATTTGTAAGGGTAGATGCTGTCGTAACTTGTATCAAGCCTCGAGTGAACTTCCAAGTCTCCTCCGTTAATTGTAACCTTCAAATGATGATTTTCAGCTTCCTCTTTTGTTTCGAAAGAGAAAGAATAGGTCAATTTTCCATCTTCCATCAATCTTGGATTAACAAACTTTGACTCAAAAACAGTTTCACTTTTGATAAGAAAATCTTTTGTAGTCTTACGTGGAATGATGCGGATTTTGCGTCTGAAAGAGTCAAAACATCTGCCCCGACAAATAGAGTCAAACATCTCACTTGAGACCTCTGGCAAAGAAGCGATTTCCTGAAGTTCTGATTGGTGTTTCTTATCTAAATTTGAGATATAAGTAGCGATAAAGACTAAGGAGGTCGCTAAAAATCGGTCATATTCCTTATTTTTATAGAGTTCTTCCAGCTGGTTGACATCAATTTCCCAGCGATTCTCAATATGAGGATTTTCGATGAATTCAATAATTTTGTAAGTTGGAGAAGTGAAAAGCTCTAATATTTTACGACAAGCGACTGATTTCGAGAAATAGGCGTCATCTTCAATACTTGAAAACTGCCCTTCCACAGTCGAAATTCGCTCTATATAATCATCTTTTTGTAAAAATTTTAGGAGGGATAGATGGATTTTTTCTGTTCCCTTACAGATTTTACTACAGTAAGGTTTATCCAATATTTTCTCGCCATCTTCTCCATTATATTTTTCATCCAACTCATCATTTGAATCATAAGACAAGATACGCAATATCATTGTTACGACACTTTCTTGGTTTTTATTAAATTCAAAATCAGAATTTATTCTCTCAAAAAGTGAATTATTGATAATTTGGCAAAAAGTTCCTAATCGAATAAACTCCATAGCTTTTTCCTCCTCCAACTTGTAACCACAACTTTAGGCTCTTTTCTCACAACGACAGGACAATCAGTCGGTGATATACTTAAACCATCAGTTAGCTAACAACATTATACCACACCAGAGCTCAGGTGTGGTAGGAAAGGAGGACTTGCCTATCGGCGAATAAGACCAACATGCATTCCATTAAAAATAAAGGAGAAAAACTATGCTTCCACAAAATACTCAAAATCAAACAGATACAATCTCTCAACTGGCGAATCCATTTCAGCTTGAAGTCGCAAAAACTCTATCCAAAGATATGGCTATTCTTCAGAAGAATCAGCTTCTAACGGCAGACATTCTTAACAAAGTGGGCGACCTTTCGAAGCTCGAGGCAGATATTCTGGCAAAAACTCCCCATGCCAAGGAACGCACAGATTTCATCATCAAGACTTTTGCTTTGGTCGCCTCCCAGCAGATAAGATAGGAGGTTCCCTATGAATGAACTTATCTTACCCATAATTTTTGCCGTTTCTCTTGGCTTTTTGGCTGGCATTATTGCCTTGTTGGTATATCTTGATTCTCAATCTAAAAAACAACCTGTCAAAGAGAAAAATGAAAATCTTCCTCCTGTTTACACTGAAGAAGAAATTGAACTAGCTCAATTTCTCGAGAGTAGACAAGCCATCAACGAGGCATTCCTCTCAGCTCAGGCGGAACTACTCAAAGAACTTCGAAAGTGAAGTAATTTTTACATCACCGAACAAAACAGCAATATGATAGCACCTTAACAGATACAGCACTATTCTCATCGCTCCTAATCCATAAACTGCTTATGCTCCCTTTTGCCAGCGGTTTCTGGTATGCTCGGAGCGTCACAAACAGAAAGGATTTTAAAATGACACAACTAACTCAACCAAAGAAATTCAAAACCATCCTTGCTGATGTTCCCTATATGAAGAACCAAACAGGTAGCTACGGAGCCTGCAAGCATTACAACCTGATGAGTCATGAGGAGATCCGCAATATGCCCATCAAGGACATCGCTGCAGACAACGCCCATCTCTGGTTTTGGACTTCCAACTCTTATATGGAAGAATCTTACGATATTATTCGGGCGTGGGGCTTTGAGCCAAAAAGCATTTTTACTTGGGTTAAACCAACTCTGGGCTTGGGAACTTATCTCCGAAATTCTACCGAGCATGTCATTTTCGCAACTCGAGGAAAAGCTCCCATCAAGTTCAAAGGGCAGATGAATTGGGGTTTCTTCCCCAAACAAGATCACAGCCACAAGCCTGAAGAACTCTTCGCTATCATCGAACGCTGTTCTGAGCCAGATTATTTGGAGCTCTTTGCAAGGCGACCTGTGTCTTCTAATAAAAAGTGGGCTATATGGGGTAATGAAGTCGAGAGCGACATTATTATCTCTCATTATCCCGTTCCTCAATATTCTAAAAATCCCATTGACTACAGAAAGGCAGATGATGACTCGTGCGAAAAATAGTTGGCTACACCTTGCTTTTCGTTCTGCTGGCATATTTAGTCAATCGGGCGATTTACTGGCTAATCGAAATTGCCCTACCCTTAAGCCTGCTTGCCGTATTACTTGGTGGCGGAATGCTTACTTTTCGCTACTGGAAAAACAAAAGAGATTGGAGGTGACCAATGAAACGCCCAACAAATTTTGAAATTTATGAAATGGATTACACTCGTCCTGTGGAATTTCAAGACATACTAGATTTGATGGTGCGACTCTCAGGCTACACCAGACGCCAGCCCTTCGTTTTGGAGATTCGTTTAACGAAAAACGAGGTGCGATATTTGCTTCTCAGTAGCCCACTGGACACGCCCTATTTACACAAAATGATGCAGGTTTCCAATGACATTCAGCTTTCAAAACTTCGCCCTAAAGAGCGAAAAACATCTGAAAAAGCGTGGCGTGTAGCTATCAAACGCAACCATTTTAGCCTCAAAACAGATGGCGTTGAAAACTTCACTCGTTCCTTTTTGGCACTGAGTCATCACCTAAAACCGCAGGAAGAAATTTGTGTGCAGGTTGTGGTGGGCAAGTCTCGTTCGCCAAAACCGCTGGCTCGGGATTTATCGCACCTCAACGCCACTTGGTGGCAATGGATTTCGGGTAATATTCCAAAACTTTCCAAAGATGCTGACAAGTTAATTCGGGAAAAACTCTGCCACGCCCAGTTTCAAGCAGATGTACGGATTGGTGTGCGAAGTGATAGTCATTTTCGCAAGAATGAGCTATATCATACTGTTTTAGGAGCCTTTCGAATGTTAGAATCCAGCGGTGTCGAACTTTTTCTCAACCCGATTTCAAGCGAGAAAGTGAATAAGGTTCAAATTCCGTGGGCTTTTCCGCTCACCCTTTCTTCGCAGGAGCTTGCCAGCTTTTGGCTTGCCCCTATTGGCGAAGGCGAGCTGGCCGGGATTGCCAATATTCACCCCAAAATTCTCCGTCTGCCTTTGGGCTATAAAGTTCCAGATGTGCCTGTTCGAAAATTTGGTGAAAGTATCAAAAACGAACCACTCCAGATTTTACCTCGAGACGCTACCCAGCATCTCTTGGTGTTAGGTGGAACGGGCGTTGGAAAATCTACCTTGCTTGCCCAGTTCATTTTAACAGATATTCAAGCAGGCAGAAGCACGCTGTTAATTGATCCCAAAGGCGACTTGGTACGAGAAGTGTTGGCTCATTTCCCAAAAGAACGACGAGCAGATTTGGTTATCATTGACCCCAGCTCCAGCAACAAAATTATCGGTCTCAACCCCTTTGACCTGACTCGCTACACCTCGCCTGAGCTGGTGGCGGATATGTTGCTTAATCTTTTTCAAGAACTTTTCAGCGACAACTGGGGTATTCGCACGGTTGATGTACTCAGCCACGCCTTAACCGTGATGGCACAAGTTGAAAATTCTAATCTACCCCAATTACCTCAGTTTTTAACCAATCCTGTCTTTCGAAATCAACTATTAAGTCAGATTTCCGACCCTTTTCTCTTGGATTTTTGGCAGGGATACAACCAGCTAAGCGATGCCAACCGTGAGGTGTTAATCTCGCCAGTGTTAAACAAAATCCGTCAGCTTTTGCTTCGAAAAGAACTGCGAGCCATGCTTGCCTCTACTTCGAAAAAATTTAACCTGATGGAGCTCTTCACCAGTAAAAAAGTAGTCTTAGTTAACCTCAACCGAGGACAAATTGGAGTGACAAACGCTAAATTTATCGGTTCGCTTATCACCAACTA
Source organism: Streptococcus mitis SK597 (assembly GCF_000148545.1). Lineage (GTDB taxonomy): Bacteria > Bacillota > Bacilli > Lactobacillales > Streptococcaceae > Streptococcus > Streptococcus mitis_C. The sequence continues at coordinate 20,801 of NZ_AEDV01000073.1, forward strand.
CATCTACCAGCTAACCCTCCACCAAGCCCATCTCGCTCCCGAAAATCGCCCTTTCCTACCCATTTATATTGATGAGCTAGGGCAATTCCTTAAGCTCCCTGTGGATTTGGAGGATGCCCTTGCAGTGTCTCGTTCAATGAAAGTGGGCTACATTCTCGCCAGCCAGCACCTGACGCAACTGCCATCTACTCTGCGTACTAGCGTTTTGAGTAATTGTCGCAGTAAAATCATTTTCACGCTGGAACACCACGAAGCCAAGGAACTCGCCAGCCAATCTTCAGAGCTCACTTTCGAAGATTTTATGACCCTTGCACCTTTTCACTTTTATGCCCAAATGCCGATTTTTTACAACCACTTCAAGTGGGTCTCAGGGCGAAGTCTGCCTCTTTCGAAAAATGCTCAGCCAATTGATGAACTTTATGCCGAAAGTTTGGAATACTACGGCGACGATTTAGCCAATTTCGAAAATACACCACTTCAAAACAAGAAAGATGAAATTCCACCCGAAAACTTAGGACGGAAGAAGCGAGGAGGACAAAATGGAGAAAATTGAACTAACAGAAAAAGAACGAGAGATTTTAACCCTACTCGCCCAGTGCCGTTATGCGACCACCAAGCAGATTGTTGCCCTCTATTTTCAGGATAGCCAACATTCGCGAACTGCTTTCCGAAGAGCCAACTTGCTTTTAAACCAGATCAAAAATCGCCAACTCATCAATCATCTCGAACGGCGAATCGGTGGTGTGCGAGCAGGTTCAGGCAGTTTCGTTTGGCACATTACGATAAAAGGCTTAAAAGCATTACATCGTCCACAACGCTTTAAAAATAAGTATGAACCCACCGCCCACCACTTGGAACACACGCTGGCGGTGACACAAGCGTATGTTTTTCTGAAATTGTTGGAAGAAGTTGGCAAAATCCAGCTGGAACGGTTCAATTTTGAACCCACCTGCCACCGCACCTACGCCACCTTTTCGGGCAAGAAGATTTTTCTGAAACCTGATGCTTTTGCCCAGCTGGTTTTGGGCGAATACGAGGATAGTTATTTTTATGAAATTGATATGGCGACCGAAAGCCTCAACCGAGTGGTAAATCAGTGTAAAAAATACATCGCCTACTACCAAACAGGCATTGAGCAACGAGAGCAAGACGGTGTGTTTCCACTAGTTATATGGATTGTACCACACGATAAACGAAAAGAAGCGATTTCGAAGAAAATAGAAAGCGAGCTAAACAACTTTCACCCAATGTTTCAGGTGGTAACGCTGGAGGAATTTAGTTCATGGATTGGAGGACGAACAGATGAGTAACAAAAAAGAACGAATTGTTAAAATCGGGCGAGCAACTTTTAATATTAACCGAAAATTTGGTGGTTCGAAAAGTTTAAAAGAATTACTTGAAAAGCTGATTTTGCAGGAAAAATAAAGAATTGTTCTACACCTTGACAAAGCATTTATTTTATAGTATAATTCAAACATACTTAAAAACGAAGTAGGACTTTACAGACCTGTGGATTGTAAATTGTTCTATTTCGTTTTTTCTTTTTCGAGGAGGAGGTAAGATGGGAATAATTAAATTTTTTAAAGATAGAGCACTCGAACGCCGAGTTAGGGCTTTCGAGGAACTTCTAATGTTCTCCCGAAGAGCAGATAATGGAGAGATAACACTCCCTAAAGGAGAATACATTCCGATTTTGAAATCAACAAGACAGGTCAAAAAATACAATCGTAAAATTAAAAAATTGAACGGTTTATGATTTATGAGTCCTGTTTGGGACTCTTTTTTAAGAATATTAATGTCAGTATCTACAATGACATCCCTATCTTCAATTTCTAAAATAGGATGAACTTCAACAACTAAATCTACCACCTCAATATTTTTATTAGCTTTATTCTACCACAAATTACCTAAAAATCGCTTACACCCCATAAACCACTGGACTTCTTTGCCCTTTCGAGGTATCCTGTCCATGGGTTAGAGTGTAATTGAAAGGAGACACGATGACAAACAGCACATTAACAAAGCAAATTCCAGATTGGACAAAGGTTGAATTTGAAGGCCTGAGCGAGATTAGTGTTTTGTATTGCAGGCTTTCAGCAGAAGACGCAAACGAAGGTGAATCTAACTCAATTTCCAACCAACGCTTGATTTTAAGCAAACTGGCGGAGCGAGAGAATTTGAGCAACCCAATTGTATTTTACGATGATGGCTACTCAGGTTCAAACGCCCAGCGTCCAGCTTTCCAACAAGCTCTGGCATTGGTTAAAAACAACCAAGTTTCGAATTTTGTGGTAAAGGATTTGAGCCGTGTTTCAAGAGATTACCTGCTTTCAGGAAATCTTTTAGAGGTGGTTTTCCCTTCGAAAAACATTCGCTTCATTTCCCTACAAGAAAATATAGATAGCAACAAGAAATCCAGCCAAGATGCCTATCTCACACCGTTAGTTTCCCTGTTTAACAACTGGTATAGTATGCAGTGTAGCGAGAAAATTAAGCTTTCGAAACATACCAAAGCCAAAAATGGTGAAAAAATCGGCTGGATTACCCCTTATGGATACCTCAATAATCCAGAAAATCGTAAGGAGTGGTTGGTAGATGAATATGCTTCAGAAATCGTTAAACGAATATTTTCGGAGTATATTTCAGGCAGAACGCCAACTGAGATAGCTCAAGGTTTAAGGTGTGACAAAATTCTCACTCCTGCTCGCTACAAAATAAATCTGGGCATTGCGAACTATCGGATTTTAGAGAGCGACCCTTGTTATTGGAAAACTCAGATGATTTGGCAAATATTAGAAAAAGAGGAGTATATCGGCTCAACCATTAACTTGAAAACCGCAAAAATTTCCTACAAACAGCGAAATTGTCGCCTGCGACCTCGTGAAGATTGGCTAATTTTCCCAGATAGCCACGAAGCAATTATTTCGAAGGAAGATTTCGAAATTGCAAGAAAAATGATGAACCACAAGCGAGTCGTTCAAAGGCATAACTGGAAAAACAAAACAGGACACGAAAATTTATTTGCAGGCTTGCTTTATTGCGAAAACGAGCATAAATTAAGTTTTTGCCCACAAGAAAAAGATGGTGTGAACCTCGACCATTATAAATGTTACCATTTTAAGCGAGCTGGCGATACTTGTTCGGGCGGTCACTATCTTCGTAAAGAAGTATTGGAAAACCTAATTTTAAGCGAGCTTCAAGAACTGATAAACTCGTTTCAGATTAACGAAGCAGATTTATTACAACGCTTGAAGAACAAGTTTGAAATCAAAGAAACCAAGAAGTTTAGCGAACTGAAAAAACAGCTGACCAAAAATGAACAGCGAATGGTAGAGTTGGATACTATCATCCAGCGACTCTACGAAAAGCAACTCTTGGGTGAGATTGCGGATGACCGCTTCAAAAAATTGTGCGACAGCTATGAGGCGGAACAAGCCGAGTTGAAGGAAAAAGTCCAAACTGCCACCACAACTCTTGGGGTGAAAATGAAATCTGCCCACAACATTGAAAAATTTATGACAACCATTCGAAAATATACTCAGCTTGAGAATTTAACCTCAAAAATTGTCAACGAATTGATTGACAAAATTATTATTCACCAACCGATTGGTAGAGGCAAGAATAGACAAATTAAACTGGAAATACACTACCGATTTATTGGTGATATTTAAGTATTTAAATGAGCGAGTTATATATCGCTCTGTATATAAGAATAGGACTGCTGAGTGAAGTATGGTATAATAGAAACATGAAATTAAAAACTACTTTGGGCCTCCTAGCTGGACGCTCTTCCCACTTCATTTTAAGCCGTCTTGGACGTGGAAGTACGCTTCCAGGAAAAGTCGCCCTTCAATTTGATAAAGATATTTTACAAAACCTAGCTAAGAACTACGAGATTGTCGTGGTCACTGGAACAAATGGAAAAACCCTAACAACTGCCCTCACTGTCGGCATTTTAAAAGAGGTTTATGGTCAAGTTCTGACCAACCCAAGCGGTGCCAACATGATTACAGGAATTGCGACAACCTTCTTAACAGCCAAATCTTCAAAAACTGGGAAAAATATTGCCGTTCTAGAAATCGATGAAGCCAGTCTATCTCGTATCTGCGACTATATCCAGCCAAGCTTATTTGTTATCACCAATATCTTCCGTGACCAGATGGACCGCTATGGTGAGATTTACACAACTTACAAGATGATTTTGGACGCTATTCGTAAGGTGCCTACTGCCACTGTTCTCCTTAATGGAGACAGTCCACTTTTTTACAAGCCAGCTATTCCAAATCCTGTAGAGTATTTTGGTTTTGACTTGGAGAAAGGGCCAGCCCAGCTGGCTCACTATAATACAGAAGGGATTCTCTGTCCTGACTGCCAAGACATCCTCAAATATGAGCATAATACCTATGCAAACTTGGGTGCCTATATCTGTGAAGGCTGCGGATGTAAACGTCCTGATTTAGACTATCGTTTGACAAAACTGGTTGAGTTGACCAACAATCGCTCTCGCTTTGTCATTGACGGACAAGAATACGGTATTCAAATCGGCGGGCTCTACAATATCTACAACGCCCTAGCTGCAGTTGCCATCGCCCGTTTCCTCGGTGCAGATTCACAACTCATCAAGCAAGGATTTGATAAGAGCCGTGCGGTCTTTGGACGCCAAGAAACCTTCCATATTGGTGACAAGGAATGTACCCTCGTCTTGATTAAAAATCCAGTCGGTGCGACCCAAGCTATCGAAATGATTAAACTAGCACCTTATCCATTTAGTCTATCAGTTCTCCTAAATGCCAACTATGCAGACGGAATTGATACTAGCTGGATATGGGATGCGGACTTTGAACAAATCACTGACATGGACATTCCCGAAATCAATGCTGGAGGTGTTCGCCATTCTGAAATTGCACGTCGTCTCCGAGTAACTGGCTATCCAGCTGATAAAATTACTGAAACAAGTAGTCTGGAACAAGTTCTTAAGACCATTGAGAACCAAGACTGCAAGCATGCCTATATCCTAGCTACTTATACTGCTATGCTGGAATTCCGCGAACTGCTGGCTAGTCGTCAGATTGTTAGAAAGGAGATGAACTAATGGTTTATACTTCACTTTCCTCAAAAGCTGGCAATTACCCCTATCAGCTCAACATTGCCCACCTCTACGGAAATCTCATGAATACCTATGGGGACAATGGAAACATCCTCATGCTCAAGTATGTGGCTGAAAAACTGGGAGCCCATGTGACGGTTGACATCGTTTCTCTCCATGATAACTTTGATGAAAATCACTACGACATTGCCTTTTTCGGTGGCGGTCAAGACTTTGAACAAAGTATTATTGCGGACGACCTACCTGCTAAAAAAGAGAGCATTGACAACTACATCCAAAACGACGGTGTGGTTCTGGCTATCTGCGGTGGTTTCCAATTATTGGGGCAATATTATGTGGAAGCTTCAGGGAGACGTATCGAAGGGCTAGGGGTCATGGGCCATTACACCCTCAACCAGACCAATAACCGTTTTATCGGTGACATCAAGATTCACAATGAAGATTTCGATGAAACCTACTATGGTTTTGAAAATCATCAGGGCCGTACCTTCCTCTCTGATGACCAAAAACCACTGGGACAGGTTGTCTATGGAAATGGAAATAACGAAGAAAAAGTCGGCGAAGGGGTTCATTATAAGAACGTCTTTGGTTCCTACTTCCACGGGCCTATCCTATCTCGTAATGCCAATCTAGCTTATCGCCTAGTCACTACAGCCCTCAAGAAGAAATATGGTCAGGACATTCAACTCCCTGCTTATGAGGACATTCTCAGCCAAGAAATCTCTGAGGAATACAGCGACGTCAAAAGCAAGGCTGACTTTTCTTAAACAAAGGGAAATTATATCAAAGAACTCCGTTATCTTGTCGGAGTTCTTTTTGTCTTTTCTTTTACCCTTCTCCCTTGCATTTTCTCTCTTTTTTTGCCAAAATAGAGGAGTAGAAAGAAGGTAGCATATGTCTAAATTACAACAAATCGTAACATATCTTGAATCAGAAAAACTAGACGTCGCTGTCGTATCTGACCCCGTCACAATCAATTACCTCACTGGCTTTTACAGTGATCCCCATGAACGCCAAATGTTCCTTTTTGTCCTAGCGGATCAGGAACCCCTCCTCTTTGTCCCAGCCCTTGAAGTGGAGCGTGCTACTAGTACTGTTTCCTTCCCAGTTGTGGGCTATGTGGATTCTGAAAATCCATGGCAAAAAATGAAACATGCTCTTCCACAGCTTGATTTCAAACGTGTCGCTGTTGAGTTTGACAATCTCATCTTGACCAAATATCATGGCTTGAAAATAGTCTTTGAAACTGCTGAGTTTGAAAACCTCACTCCTCGTATCCAACGCATGCGCCTCATCAAATCAGCTGACGAAGTGCAAAAAATGATGGTTGCAGGTCTCTATGCGGACAAGGCTGTTAATGTTGGCTTTGACAATATTTCTCTTAATAAGACAGAGACAGATATCATCGCTCAAATTGACTTTGCCATGAAACGTGAAGGTTATGAAATGAGCTTCGATACCATGGTCTTAACTGGTGATAATGCTGCAAATCCACACGGCATCCCAGCAGCTAATAAGGTCGAAAATGACGCCCTTCTCCTCTTTGACCTTGGTGTTCTAGTCAACGGCTATGCGTCAGATATGACTCGTACGGTCGCTGTCGGCAAACCAGACCAATTCAAGAAAGATATTTACAACTTGACCCTCGAAGCCCAACAGGCTGCTCTTGACTTTATCAAGCCGGGTGTGACTGCCCATGAAGTGGACCGCGCTGCCCGTGAGGTTATCGAAAAAGCTGGTTACGGCGAGTACTTCAACCACCGTCTCGGTCACGGTATCGGTATGGATGTCCACGAATTCCCATCTATCATGGAAGGAAACGACATGGTTATCGAAGAAGGCATGTGCTTCTCTGTTGAACCAGGTATCTATATTCCTGGCAAGGTCGGTGTCCGTATTGAAGACTGCGGTGTTGTTACCAAGGATGGCTTTGACCTCTTTACAAGCACCAGCAAAGACTTGCTTTATTTTGATTAATATTCATCTAATACTCAATGAAAATCAAAGAGCAAACTAGGAAACTAGCCGCAGGTTGCTCAAAACACTGTTTTGAGGTTGTGGATAGAACTGACGAAGTCAGTAACCATATCTACGGCAAGGCGACGTTGACGCGGTTTGAAGAGATTTTCGAAGAGTATAAAATCTTCCCACAATAAAACGCATAATATCAAGGTTCAACACCTGATACTATGCGTTTTTCTTATTTGAAAGACTTTTGACTCAGCCTCTTTACTTAATCTTCTTGATACTTTGACTAAGGATAAATCCTACAATCATCCCTACCATATTTTGCATGAAATTTGATAGGATCTCTGGTAGGGCTGCTGCCCAGCCATTCATCAATGTAGAACCTAAGGCGTAGCCCCCTACCATGGCAACAGTTGCTAAGATAAGGCCTAGCCACTGAGTTTTTCCTTTAAATCCTGCGAAAAATCCCTGCAAGCCATGGTTGACCAAGCTAAATAACATCCATTGAGGGTAGCCTGATAAGAGGTCAATCAAGAAACCTGCTAGTCCTCCGACTACAGCCCCTTCACGACTACCAAAGTAGAAGGCCGCAAAGAAGACACCTGCATCTAAGAGTGTTAGAATGCCTGTCGGTGTTGGAATTTTTAAGAAATAACCTAGAACCACAGAGAGGGCGGTTAATAGGGATACAAGGGCGATTTTAGTTGTTTTGGTTTGCTTCATATTGTCTTACTCCATACTGATCTGCTTGTGCAATGGCACGGTAAACGAAAGCCTTAGAGCTTTCTACTGCTGGCAAAAGTTCATCACCTTTAACCAAGTGACTTGCAATGCTTGAGGCAAAGGTACAACCTGCGCCAGCATTTTGCTCTTGGATAACAGGATTTTCTAGGACTGTAAAGGTTTGTCCATCATAAAAGACATCCACAGCCTTATCCTGACTAAGGCGATTGCCTCCCTTGATAATGACTGCTGGCGCTCCTAAGTCATGCAATTTCTGTGCTGCAGTTTTCATATCTTCAAGGGTTTTAATCTCTTGATCTGCTAGTAATTCTGCTTCAGGAAGATTAGGCGTAATCACACTAACATAAGAGAAAAAACGAATCAGTTCTTGACAGAGTTCACTTACAGCTACGTCGTGTGTTTCCTTGCAGACCAAGACAGGGTCCAGAACCACAGGCACTCCTGGGCGTTGCTTGATAAAGTCCAGAGCCTTCTCAGCTACGCTGACAGTTGGTAAAAGACCAATCTTAATCCCCCCAAACTCCACATCACGCAAGCTATCTAATTCATGTTGAAAAATGGTATCGTCAGTTGGAAAGACTTCAAATCCTTTTTCTGTCAAGGCTGTCAAACAAGTCACTGCTACAAAGCCATGCAAGCCGTTCAAGGTATAGGTAGCCAAATCAGCGGACAATCCACCACCACTAAAAATATCATTTCCTGAAAGTGCTAAAATACGATTATTCTTCATAACGAATCTCCTTTAAATATAAACCATTTGATGCTGCAGTGGGACCTGCAAGCTGCCTGTCCTTTTTCTCCAAGATGAGGTCAATCTGCTCTACTGGCATACGCTTGTTGCCGATTTTAAGCAGTGTCCCCACCATATTTCGAATCTGTTTATACAAGAAACCATTTCCTGAAAAGGTAAAGGTCAAAAATTGTCCTGTCTCATCAACCCTGAGACTAGCTTCTGTGATGGTGCGAATCTTATCCTCCACATTAGTCCCAGAGGCTGTAAAACCTGTAAAATCATGGGTTCCCTCTAGCTTTTTGATTGCCATCTGCATCCGTTCCACGTCAAGCGGATAAGGAAAGTGAGTAGCATAGTGACGGCGCATCGGATTTTTGGGACGGCCCCTGTCTACGATAAACTCATATGTCTTGCTATGCTTGGCATAACGGCAATGAAAATCATCTGCCACAAGCTCAATCGAAATCACATCAATATCTTCAGGGGACTGGGTATCCAAAGCAAAACGGAGCTTCTCCTCATCCATCTGATAAGGCAGGTCAAAATGAATAACCTGTCCCAAAGCATGAACCCCACTATCTGTCCTACCAGCACCGTGAACAGTGATGGCTTGCCCCTTATTCAATCTAGTCAAGGTTTTTTCAATTTCTTCCTGAACACTACGCGCATGAGGCTGGCGCTGAAAACCAGCAAAGGCGTAACCATCATAGGAAATAGTTGCTTTATATCTTGTCATAACTTCTATTTTATCAAGAAAATAATCTATAAACAAGGGTCTAAAACAAATATTGTCTGGGTACAAAAATCCCGAAAGAAAACTTAGGAATCAATCCTAAGCTCTCTTTTGAAGTAGGTACATGACAAAGACAGAGGTTACAATCAACCAAAATCCTAAGATAGCAAAGACCAACATACCATTGTGAGTTAGTAAGCCAATTGCACCTAGAACGAATGGGGTCGTAAAGGCTCCGAAACTACAGCCTAAAACTGCAAATGAAGTTGCTTGATTGAGGAGTTTAGCTGGAATTCTTTCAGAGACAAGTTGAAAGACCGTCGTCAAGGCTACACTGTAGGCAAAACCAGCCAGAATACTTCCTGCCACTACCACCCACAAGGATGGAGACAGTGCAATCACAATTTGCCCTAAGCCAAAAGTAATACCAGACCAGAGGAGCAGTTTCTCTTTAAAGATAGAAATCAAGAAAGAAAAACTCACACCAGCCACAATCCCGATCAACTGCATGATACTAAGAACAAAACTAGATAACTGGGCATCTCCAAGCCCTCTTTCCACCATCAAGCTTGGAATACGAATAGTAATAGCTGTATTGGTACAAACTACAACTGCCGCTTCGATAGCTAGGATAAAAATCAAGCCTTTCATTTCTCGAGTTAAGCGACTTACTTCCTTCGCTTTTTTCTTGACTTCTTTCTTTTCCTTTCCATAAGGGATAAAGAGCAGATAAAGGGTCAGTACCAAAAATCCAGCACTATAGGCTAGGAAGGTAGCTGTCCAACCGAAGGCCAACAATTGGCCGACTGCCAAGGTAATGAGGGAAGCCCCAACGACCTCTGCAGAACCGCGTAGCCCTAACATCTGTATTCTCGTTTTTCCTTGGTAACGTTCACTGATAATAGAAATGGCCTTGGCATTGATCATCCCAACACCCAAACCAAAAAGAATCCGTGTTCCAAAGACAAAGGGATAGGCTTGATACCAAAAGGGTGCTATTCCACTCAGTGATAAAATCAGCAAGCCCAAACTAATCTGTAATCGCTCAGTGAATATTTTTTCTAAAAAACCATTTAGTAATAACATCATCATGATTCCAAAGGAAGGCAAGCTCGCCAAGAGCTCAATTTGTTCCTTAGGATAGCCTTGATAATAGTCAAACATGGCTGGCAGAGCACTCGAGATGGAAAAGGATGTAATCAAAACGAGGGAGAGAGCCAAAATACTGGCCCGTTCTAAAAATTGTTTCATGAAATCTCTTTCTATATTTTCTCTTAATCTTCTACTCTTTTGAGAATTATAAAGCAAGAAAAGAAGAAGTCCCATTGGTTTGTAGACTCCTTCTTAAACTCGAAAATGAATCCCTTGTGTCTTAGGATGATTTTCTCTTGATTTGCTTAATAAAGTAGAAGATAAATCCTGCTACCATATAGGCAACAAAGATAATCAGACACCACTTGAACACGACATCCCAACCCTTGTTCACATTCAAAAAGAAGTAAGGGAAGGGACTGACCTTAGAATTAGGAACATCAAGTTTCAGTACCAAGCCATTAAAAAGAGCAAACATCATATACAGCAAAGGTAAAATCGTCCACACAACTGGATCCCAAATCTTGTATTGACCCTGTTTGTCAAAAAAGAGGGTATCCGCTAAAAACCAGAGGGGAACGATATAGTGGCAAAGGAAATTTTCTAGGGTATAGAAATTAGTCGCAATGGGCGCTAATAGGAAATGGTAAATCACACAGGTAATCATGATACTCATGGTGACTCCACCTTTTAAGCGCAAGAAACTTGGCCTTTGCCAGTTTTCACCTAAACGGCTCATAACCTTTAGGAGATAGAGCGTAAAAATCGCTACTAAGAGGTTGGACAGAACCGTATAATAGAGCAACATCCCAAATCCACCATGCTTGGCGATTTCAAGATAAACTCCCGTAAAAGCCGCTAGAAACAAGAAGATACGGCTATAAAATACAAGTTTATAGTGTTTTGACATGCTTAAATTTTCTTCACAAACTCTGATTTGAGTTTCATAGCACCGAAGCCATCAATTTTACAGTCGATATTGTGGTCGCCTTCTACGATGCGGATATTTTTCACGCGCGTTCCTTGTTTCAAATCTTTTGGCGCACCTTTTACTTTCAAGTCCTTGATGAGAGTTACTGTATCACCATCAGCCAATTTATTCCCGTTGGCATCGATAGCAACAAGGCCCTCTTCTACTTCTGCAACTTCAGCAGGATTCCACTCATGAGCACACTCTGGGCAAACCAGTAGGGCACCGTCTTCGTAGACATACTCTGAGTTACATTTTGGGCAATTTGGTAGGTTGTTCATGGTTTCTCCTTATCATCATTCACTATTCTTTGAAAATCAAAATTTCTCGAACAGCAACTATTATACCTTAAAATCAGCATTTTGACAAATTTAGAAAAAAACCGATATCAATCTATCGGCTTTTCTACATCTACATTCTTTTTTCAGCTTCTGCTTTGATTTTTTCAACTACTTCTTGAATGTTCAAACCAGTTGTATCAAGGTAGACAGCGTCCTCTGCTTGTTTTAGAGGCGAAGTTTCACGATGACTATCCTTGTAGTCACGCGCAGCAATTTCCTCTTTTAGGGTTTCAAGGTCTGTTTCAATTCCCTTGGCAATATTTTCCTTGTAACGACGCTCTGCTCGTTCATCTACCGAAGCTACTAGGAAAATTTTCAATTCTGCTTGTGGCAATACAACAGTCCCAATATCGCGACCATCCATGACAATCCCGCCTTGTTGGGCGATTTCTTGTTGGAGAGAAACTAGTTTCTCACGCACTTGAGGAATTGCTGCAATAGCAGAAACATGATTGGTCACTTCATTTTCACGGATAGGATGGGTAATATCCACATCTCCTACAAAGACAAGCTGCTCTCCAGTTTCTGAACGCCCAAAACTGATTGGATGCTGGTCCAACAAGGCTAAAAGCTCCTCAATCTCTTCCACTCCTAACTGGTTCTTGAGAGCCATATAGGTCGCCGCACGATACATAGCACCTGTATCTAGGTAGGTGTATCCAAAGTCCTTGGCAATAATCTTTGCGACCGTACTCTTACCACTTGAAGCAGGGCCGTCAATAGCAATTTGAATTGTTTTCATATCAACTCCTATTTTATTTTGACAACATCACCTGGATTAGCAAACCAAGACCCTGTAGCCATATGACTAGGATTTAAGGCTTCTAACTGAGCAATCGAAATTCCAGCGCGAGCTGCAATGGCTGCTTCTCCTTCTCCAGCTAAGACTTTTGTCGTCCCTTCTGGATCTGTAGCTTCCTCCGAGTGTTCAGAAGAAGATTCTGAACTCTGCTCAGGCTGGGAACTGCTTGAAGATGAGACTTGTACTACACTTGTATCAGAATCATGAAAATCTTTCAAGGCTGCTGTGCGATTACTCCCACCCGATGATAGATAGATGAGAACAATAATCATCACTACCACAATTACAAAGAAAATACTAGCTAAGATCGTCAAGACACGATTGGCCACTACATCTCTGCCTTGAGTTCTCTTACGACGCTCTGCTCTTGATTCTTCTTGATCATAAATATCTTCTTGCCACGGTTCTTTTTCCATACCCTACTCCTTGTTTTTTTTACGTTTCTTATTACAATATAAATATGAACATGAAAATCACACTTATACCTGAACGATGTATCGCCTGTGGGCTTTGCCAAACTTATTCTGATCTATTTGATTACCACGATAATGGAATCGTGCGTTTTTACGATGATCCTGACCAGCTGGAAAAAGAAATTTCTCCTAGTCAGGATGTCTTAGAGGCTGTTAAAAATTGCCCAACTCGCGCCCTGATTGGAAACCAGAAAGCCTAAATCAATGGCGATAATCCACTCCCTCTAGTTTAGCACATTTCCATGTAAAATTATAGTCTTTTCACTTTATTTTTTTCTGTAAAATCAGGAAGAGCACTTTTTTCTTTGATGAGATAAAGTGGTCTTTTTTTAGTCTCTAGATAGATCTTACTGTAACTTAAAATATAAATGTCTCAATGAGAATAGACTTCTACCATTCTATTTCCTTTACCCTTTTTACAAATTTATTCCACTCTTGTCTACAATCTTCAGATAGGCATATATCCGTATAGTTAAACGATAAATCTTTAATCTGATTCCACCAATCAAAAGTATTTTTCCCATCTTCTAATTTAATTCTTTTATTTACCACTTTAAGAATTTTGTGATTCATTTCATTGTTATCATCTAAACTTAGAAATCTCCATTGAATTCCATTTGTATAAATTACTTTTTTATACCATAAAAGGTCTCCAATAAGTTGTCCCATCTCTCGAGTTATATGTTCAAAACTGTTCGATAAAATTAATCTGATTTCTTCCTCTGTAATTAAATTATGGTTTAAATTCTTAATTTCCACGCATCCTCGAAGTTTCTTCCATTTCTATACTTTTTCTGGCTTTATTTTGATAATTCTTATCCAAAATAACTATATCAGGAAAATTACTTAGACCATAATATATTTGCCCCATATTACTCTTTCTTCTTCCGAAGACATATCTTTTTGATAAACTATCTTTTAAAGTTGGCTTAATTATATCAGCAACTAAAGGATACAGTTCAACCTCTACATAATTTTGGTTTTCTATAAGCCCGATTTCTTCAATATAATCCTCTTTACTTAGCATAAAATAACCCTCCTGAATTTTTTATTTATTAAGTTATCGTCTTTGCAGTAAATTTATTCCACATAGTTCATTTATATCATGTCAAATCCCTAATTTTTTTAAAAATCACTCAAGTTCCAGACCAAAAAAATTATAATTACAAAAAAGTGACTGCGCTAGATAACTCCTACTTTTTCATGATCTATGATAACTTTTTTCTTTGACGAGATAAAGTGGTCTTTTTTTAGTCTCTAGATAGATCTTACTGATGTACTTGCCAAGAATCCCAATGGTCAAGAGTTGGATTCCTCCAAGAAAGAGAATAACAGCCATCAGAGAGGTCCAACCTGATGTCGGATTGCCCAAAATGAGAGTCCGAACCACAACAAAAAAGGTCATCAGTAGAGAAATAAAACAAGATAGGAGATCAGCTACAAAGGCTATAATCAAAGGGAAATCTGAAAAATTAACAATCCCTTCAATGGAGTAGAAAAAAAGTTGCCTAAAACTCCAACTAGTCTTGCCAGCCTGCCTTTCGACATTTGGATAGTCCAGATAGTGGGTTTTAAAGCCGACCCAAGCAAAAAGCCCCTTAGAAAAACGATTGGACTCGGTCAAGCTTAAAATGGCATCAACCACAGACCTTCTCATCATGCGAAAATCACGGACACCTGACGGCAGGGCTACTGGACTGATTTTTTGCATGAGGCGATAAAAGAGATCAGCACAGAAACTACGAAAGAAGGGTTCTCCCTCCCGACTAGTTCTCCGTGTTCCTACGCAGTCCAAGTCTGCATTTTGGTCTAATAAAGCTTTCATCTCAAGCAGCATACTAGGAGGATCCTGCAGGTCTGCATCCATTACCACCACCAGATCTCCTGTCGCATATTGTAAGCCTGCATAGAGGGCTGCTTCTTTGCCAAAATTTCGCGAGAAAGAAATATAATGCACTGCCGGATTTTGTTCCCGATAGGCCTTTAAAAGTTCCAAGGTTCCATCACTTGATCCATCATCGACAAAGACATACTCGATTTCTGCTTCCAAGTCAGGAATTAAGGCTTCCAGAGCCTGATAAAAAAGAGGAAGTACTTCCTCTTCGTTTAAACAGGGGACAATGATTGACATCACCATCTTAGTCTTCAAATCCATTTGGATGCTTGCTTTGCCAACGCCATGCGTCTTCACACATTTGGGTGATGCCTAATTTTGCTTCCCAGCCTAGTTCTGCTTTGGCTTTTGCAGGATCTGAATAGCAGGCTGCGATATCCCCTGGGCGACGTTCTACAATGCGGTAAGGAATTGGACGTCCCACTGCTTTTTCCATGTTTTGGATAATTTCTAGAACAGAATAGCCTTTACCAGTTCCAAGGTTATAAATGTTTAGACCTGAGCCTTTTTGGATTTTTTTCAGAGCTGCAACGTGACCTTTAGCCAAATCGACAACGTGGATATAGTCACGAACACCAGTTCCATCTTCCGTATCGTAATCGTCTCCAAACACTTGCACTTGCTCTAATTTTCCAACGGCTACTTGAGTCACATATGGCAAGAGGTTGTTTGGAATACCATTTGGATTTTCTCCCAAATCTCCACTCTCATGGGCTCCGATTGGGTTAAAGTAACGAAGCAAGACTACATTCCACTCTGAGTCTGCCTTGTAGATATCCGTCAAAATTTCCTCTAGCATAAGCTTAGTACGACCATATGGATTTGTCACTGAAAGTGGGAAATCTTCTAGGATTGGAACAGTGTGAGGATCCCCGTAAACAGTCGCAGAAGAACTGAAAATAATGTTTTTACAGTTGGCTTCTTCCATAGCTTTCAAAAGGCTAACAGTTCCAGCGATATTATTGTCATAGTAGGCAAGAGGGATACGGGTAGATTCTCCAACAGCCTTCAAGCCAGCGAAGTGAATGACCCCTGTTGGTTCTTCTTGTTTGAAAATATCACGAAGAGTATCTGTATCACGGATATCTGCCTCATAGAAAGGCACTTCAACTCCTGTGATTTTTTCAACAACTTCTAAACTTTTTCTATTACTATTAACAAGGTTATCCACCACAACAACCTGATGACCTGCTTGGATTAACTCAATAACAGTGTGGGTTCCAATAAAACCTGCACCACCCGTTACCAAAATCTTTTCTTGCATCTTTTTTCCTCGATTCTCGGATCATTTTTTCTTATTTTACCATTTTTGATAGGGAATGTCATTTACCATCCTAGAGGGGAGGCTAAAATTTCAGTAAAATATTTATTCGATTTTTAGTCGTTTGACATAGTTCTCAATTGGGTAGTTTGCTGGGTCTAGAGTCATTTCCCTGCTTTGGACCAGTTGAGCTAGGTGGTAACCAATGATAGGACCAGTTGTGAGGCCTGATGAACCTAGTCCGCTAGCAGCATAGACACCTGCCAATTCTGGCACTTGTCCAAAGAAAGGTGAGAAATCACTAGTGTAGGCACGGATTCCCACACGCTCAGCCCTTGAAGTCGCTCTAGCTAAAACTGGATAGTGAGGTAAGGCTGCCTCCTCCATTTGCTGGAGCAAGGTTTCATCTACCGTCAAATCAAATCCCATGTCATTTTCATGTGTGGCACCTAGGGATAATTTCCCACCTGCAAAAGGAATCAAATCCCACTCCCCTTCTGGCATAACAACAGGGTAAGCTTCCATGTCTTGGGCAAGCTGATAATCTCGGAGTTGCCCCTTTTGGGGACGAACATCTACTTCATAACCTAAAGGCTTTAACAGGTGTCCCAACCAAGCTCCCGTCGCCAAAATAACCTGTTCAAACACCTCTTCACCAATCTGGTAGCATGATGCTAAAGGTGTCAGGGTCACTTTTTCTTTGACCAGTTTGACTTGACTGGCTTCCAGCAAACGAGTCACTAAAAGTTGGCCATCTACTCTCGCTCCACCAGAAGCGTAGAGCAGGCGGTCAAATCCCTGCAAGCCAGGGAATAATTCATTAGCTGATGCTGGGTCTAGAATGGCTAATTGCCCTATCAAAGGAGATTCTTCTCTACGCTGGAGGGCTAGTTGATGGAGTTCTTCCAACTTAGTTTCATCCTTTTTCAGGAGAAAGACTCCCGAACGCTGGTAAAAATCGATTTCTTGCCCTGACTTCTCTAAATCAGCCAACAAATCCACATAAAAGTCAGCCCCCAAGCGCGCCATTTTGTACCAGGCCTTATTGCGGCGTTTGGAAAACCAAGGACTGATAATTCCTGCTGCGGCCTTGGTAGCCTGACCTTGTCCATGGTCAAAAACGGTTACTTCTAGGTCACTTTCTTTCGAGAGGTAGTAGGCAGCTGTTGCACCTACAATTCCTGCTCCGATAATAGCAACTTTTTTCATTGTTTTCACTTTCTAATTAGATATGGTGGAAAGGATTGGTCGATGCTTGACTAGGTAAAATCTCTAGTTCCCAGCCTTTTTCCTCTTTCCATTGATTAAGAAGCTCTGCGATTTTTTCCACAAACAGCACTTCGATATAGTGACCTGGGTCCAATGCTAGCAAGCCATCAGACAGCATATCCTGCGCAGTGTGGTAGTAAATGTCACCAGTGATATAGACATCAGCTCCCTTAGCTAAAGCATCCTTATAGAAAGACTGCCCGCTACCACCACAGATGGCCACTCTTGAAATAGACTTCTGCAAATCACTCTCTTGATAATGCACCAATCGAAGACTATCTAAACCAAAGACTTGCTTGACATGTTGGGCAAAATCTCCAAATGTCTGAGACTGAATATTCCCAATACGCCCAATCCCACGTTCAGGACCTGTCTCCTGTAGATAAGTCGTTTCCTTGATACCTAGCATCTGACAAAACCAGTCATTGAGACCATTTTCAACAATGTCAATATTGGTATGGCTGACATAAACTGCGATATCATGCTTGATGAGATCGATGTAAATCTGATTTTGTGGACGGCTAGCTACCAAATCCTTGATGGGACGGAAAATCGGCGCGTGCTTGACAATAATCAAGTCTACACCCTTTTCAATGGCTTCAGCCACCGTTTCTTCACGAATATCCAGAGCCACCATGACCCTTTGGATATCCTTGTCCAAAGTGCCAATTTGCAGGCCACGACTGTCTCCCTCCATGGAAAATTCCTGGGGGCAAAAGGCTTCATACGCCTTAATAACTTCACTTGCTAGCATGGAGAACCTCCTTGATGGCTTGAATTTTATCTACTAGAACTTGACGTTCCTCCAGATTTTTTTCTGGGATTTGTCCAAGGGTAAACTCTAGCTTAGCAGCTTCTTTTTGCCATTTTTGGACAAATACTGGACTGACTTCTTTGGACAAAAAAGGACCAAAGCGGACATCGCTGGCTGATAACTTCATTTGTCCTGCTTCCACCACCAAAATCTCGTAAAACTTACCAGCTTCTTCTAAGATGCTTTCAGCTACAATATGAAATCCGTTCTCTTGTAACCAGATACGCAAGTCGTCTTCACGATTATTGGGCTGGAGGATCAATCGTTCTACATTAGCTAACTTGTCCAAGCCTTCTTCTAAAATTCTAGCAATCAAACGACCACCCATACCAGCAATAGTGATGACAGATACCTGATCTGCCTCTTCAAAGGCTGCCAAGCCATTGGCTAAACGAACTTGGATTTTCTCCTTTAGACCGTGAGCCTCAACATTTTTGACTGCAGACTGGTAGGGACCTTCCACCACCTCACCCGCAATGGCACGCTCAATGTGACCTTTTTCAACTAGCTCAATCGGTAAATAAGCATGGTCACTCCCCACATCTAGTAAAATGGCACCCTGTGGCACAAAGGAAGCCACTAATTCTAATCTCTTTGAAATCATCTTCTCTCACTTTCCAAACTCTATTACCTCTTATTATACCACATTTCAATCCTCAACTTTCCAGTAATATAAGTAGCTCCAGCGAAAGAAATTTCAATGGCCTAACGCAATAGATGGATTCACTTGAGAGATTTACACTCAAGAGAAACTCTTTACTTTTCCCATCCCCATCAAGATGCAATTTATGTAAGATAAATCTATTCTTTTCCTATAAAATCTGATAATATAGAGAAAAGAATGATTAGAACAGAGGTTACTTCAATGACGGTTCCCGATAGACTACCTGCTCGTATGAGAATGGATGGACGAACTATTTTCCAACAGATAAAAAACTATCTTGATACTGAAAACAAGGAATATTTTAAGCACCCAAATACCTATAATGGTATTGCCATGCATCTGGAGCCCAACATCCTGACCAGTATGGAGCACTTCGATTTGACTGGCTTTCATTGCGAATGTGAGGATTTCCAAAATCAGGAAGTCTGTAAACACTGGGTTGCCATGGATCTCTACTTTCGTAGCCTCCCCCAAGCTATTCAAGAACGCATTCGTAAATCTAGTCATAAACCAAGTTTTGCCAGCCAACTGATCCCTACCTTGCCATCTGAAGAACTCCATGACGAACTGGTAGAAGAAAAAGCTACGGCGCCTTCACTTTCCCTTCATGGACAAGTCGAAATCCGAAATCATAGCCTAGCCTGGACCTTAAAACTACAGGTAGAACAGGCTTCTCGTGCCTATGTTATCAAGGATATAGCTCACTTCATTTTTCTCATTTTCCAACAGGAAGATTACTTTGTTTCACAGAAAATCGGGACAATCAGATTATCCTTGGATCAGTTTAATCAAGCATCCCAAAACCTACTCCTCTATATCAAAAAATATTTCATCGATAGAAATGAATATTCTCATCTCAGCTTTAGTTATGGCATTAGCCCTAGAGATTGTGGACGCTATTTAGAGACTCCTGTTAGCTATTTAAACGACCTCGTGCCACTTTTTCAAGCTTTGGATGTCTTCCAATATGTAACCTCAAAAGCCGAATACCCTCTTATATTCTTAGATGATAGTCCCTTTATCCCAGAAGAAGAAATTTTTAAAGTTGTCAAATCTGATAACTATTATGAAATCATCAATACAGCTTATTTTGGTTTCATTATTCAAGAAAAACTTTGGATTCGACACAATCACTTCCACATCATTAAAAAAGAGCACCGTTACTTTTTAGATAAATTAGCTACTTGGATCTATCATTATCAAGAAAGTTCTCCTCTTATCTTTTCACAGGAAAATAAGGCTGAACTCATGCAAATCTGTACTATCATCTCAAACTATGTTCCTATCAGTATTCCAGATGAATTACAAATCCATGACTTTATCCCCACCTTTGCCTTCTCCAAGACTAGAAATGAAATTGCCCTCAACATGATGTGGTCCTTTGGAGAAAAACAAGTCCATTCTAAACAAGATCTCCTAACCCTCCCCTATACTTACCAAGCTAGCAAAGCTAGAAAAATCTATCATCAACTGCTTTCTGCTGGTTTCAAAGAGGAATTTCATAGTCTTTCCAAAATCAAAATTGTTGATTTCTTCCTAAAAGAACTACCCCGTTTTCGTACTCTGGGTCAAGTTCAACTAGATGAATCGCTTGAAAAACTCTTAGTAGAAGATCCTGCTGTTATTGACATTTTTGACGACGAAGGCTTCCTTTCAGTTCAGTTTGATTTTTCTATGATTTCAGAAGATGAGGTTAAAAAGGCTATCCAAGCTTTATGGAATCAAGAAAGCCACTACCAAACCAAGCAAGGAAAGGTTCTAGTCTTTGACGATGAAAGTCTCAAGGTTGCCCAAAGTCTCCAAGATCTTCGAGCTAAATTTTCAGACGGAAAAATCAAGATGCACAAATCTCGTGCCTTTAGCCTTTCTGAAACCTTCAAAGACAATGAACATGTCAATTTTTCTCGTGATTTCAAAAAGATGGCTTATGACCTGACCCACCCTGAAGAATTTGATATCAAGCCTTATGAAGTCAAGGCCAAACTTCGCTCCTATCAAAAGGAAGGAGTCAAGTGGCTGAGTATGCTAGATCATTATCATTTTGGGGGAATCCTGGCGGACGACATGGGGCTAGGGAAAACCTTGCAAACCATCACTCTTCTGGAAGCCAACCTTAAACCAGACCAGAAAGCTCTTATCCTAGCTCCAGCCAGCCTTCTTTATAATTGGAAGGAAGAATTCCGAAAATTTGTACCTCACAAACAGGTTGAAGTAGCCTACGGCACAAAAACTGAGCGTATCAAACAAATTGAAAAATCTGCCACTATCACTATTACAAGCTACCCATCTTTTCGATCTGACCTTGAACACTATCAAAAGCAGTCTTACGACTACCTCATCTTAGATGAAGCACAGATGATAAAAAATAGTCAGACCAAAACAGCACAAGCTTTAAGAGAATTTGATGTCAAAACCTGCTATGCCCTATCTGGAACTCCTATTGAAAACCGTCTCGAAGAGATTTGGTCTATTTTCCAGATAGTATTACCAGGACTCCTACCAAGTAAAAAGGAATTTTCAAAATTATCACCTCAACTCGTTGCTAAACTGATTCAACCTTTTGTCTTGCGTAGGAAAAAAGACGAAGTTCTGACAGAATTGCCTGAACTGAGCGAGCACCTCTACAGTAATGAACTCAGCAGTTCACAAAAAACGCTCTATCTAGCTCAACTTCGACGCATGCAAGAAATGGTTGCAGGAGCCAGCGCTGATGAGATTAAACGTCATAAAATTGAAATCTTAGCAGGACTGACACGACTTAGACAAATCTGTAATACCCCAGCTCTCTTTTTAGAAGACTACAAAGGAGATAGTGGAAAAATGGACAGCTTATTCGAGCTCCTGGACACTATTCGTGAAAAAGGATCACGACCACTTATCTTTTCACAATTCACCTCTATGCTTGATCTCATTGAGCAAGAATTAGAGAAAAAAGAAATGTCTCACTTTAAAATAACAGGACAAACACCGTCAGATAAACGTCAAGAGATGGTCAATCTCTTCAATCAGGGAGAAAAAGACTGCTTCCTCATTTCCCTAAAAGCAGGTGGAACAGGACTTAATCTAACAGGAGCTGATACCGTCATCCTCTGTGACCTCTGGTGGAATCCAGCAGTCGAGATGCAAGCTATCAGTCGAAGTCACCGCCTTGGCCAGACCAAACAAGTAGATGTCTATCGCCTCATCACCCTTGGTACCATAGAGGAAAAAATCCAAGAACTCCAAGAAAGTAAAAAAGAACTCTTCAACACCGTCCTTGAAGGACAAGAAAGCAGAAGCAATCTGAGCGTTGATGATATTAAAGAAATCTTAGGTGTTGAATAAGCGAAAAAGAACTAGAGTAACCACAATTAGCGGATCTATCTAGTTCTTTTTTATGTTCTAGACTTTCCTCGTCCTACTATGAGCTCTATACGACTTACCATCACGTTTCTGTTCGTATAGATACGATTTGATCTGACAGTTTTTATACTCAAGGAAAATCAAACCAGGGAGTCAACCACAAGTTTCTCACAGTACAGCTTTGAGATTACAGATAGAACTGACCTGATTTGAAGAGATTTTCGAAGAGTATTATTTCTTGCGTCAGACTTCAAATAGTCTAGCTACAGTCATTTGAATCTGCTATCCCAATACAAACAGGCTTGAGAGTCGCTCTTGGGTTCACCGATAGATGATCTCCACGTAGGCCTTGCACATCCGATCTACGATAGACTCGTCGTATAAGAAAACCGCAATCCACAGATTGCAGCCTTTCTTTATTTTCTGGCTTGATAGCGACTAGTCAGGATGAAAATCACGGTAAAGACCAACATCATGACACCATAAACAGGTAATGTTTGTCCTGTTAAGGTTGAAATTTCAAGCAGTTTTTGAATTCTCGGGAAAAGAGCCGTAGCCAGGAAACCACCTACTGACCAGATAATCAAGAGGACACGCCATAGGGTAAATGGCATGCAGGCTCTAAATACAGATAAGAAACCAATTGACCCCAAGAGATAATAGAGTAGGGTTGAGATTTCTATCTCAGACCAACCTTGACTACTTCCAAATATTTTCACAAACAGGACGCTGAAGACGACCATGAGAGCGCTTGGTAGGGCACGAAGCATGGATCTTCTGAGGAAGTTTGGCTCGACAGGTTTGATATTTCGCTCAAAAGTCAGAACGAATGGTGGGAAACCTTCCACAAACTGGTCAATCATGGTAATTTGAATAGGAATGAAGGGGAAAATCAAGATCCATTCAGACCGTCCCAGAAGAGCACTGGCAATACAGATGACTGTGAGCAAGAATGAGTAGATGGTCTTAATCAAGAAAATCGGTGCGATATGGGCAATATTATTGACCACACGACGACCTTCAAAGAGAATCTCAGGAACATCATTAAAGTCTGAGTTCAAGAGAACCAAATTGGCAATCTGACGAGTCGCTGGGTCTCCTTCCGCCATTACGATAGAACAATCCGCCTCACGAAGAGCCAGGATATCATTAACTCCATCCCCTGTCATAGCCGTTGTATGCCCCGCTTTTTTCAGTGTTTGGATGATGAGTTTCTTTTGATGAGGGGAAACACGTCCGAAAATGGCAGTCTCCTCAGCCATAGCAATCAATTCCTCATCCGTAATTTTCGAGCAATCTACATAACTGTCATAGTCTGCAAAACCAGCCTTCTGGGCAATGCTGGATACCGTAACTGGATTGTCACCAGAGATAATCTTGAGGCCCACTTCCTGAGAACGGAGATAGTCCAGCGTCTCTGCTGCTCCCTCTCGAATAGGGTCCAAGATTTCCAGCAAGGCCAGAGCCTGAATATCAGATGGTTTTTGTGGTTTGTGATGGTCTAATTTCTCCTGACTGAGAGCTAAGACCAAGACACGTGACCCTCTCTCCAAGGCCTCTCTGGCTTCAGGGACTTCATTTTCTAGCAACATCTCAGGTGCCCCTAAGAAAACTGTCCCCAAGCCTTCCAATTCCATGGCTCCCCACTTGCGGTCGCTTGAGAAAGGCAGATTGGAAAGCATAGGGTAGGCTACTTCTCCCACAAAACGCTGGCGAATGGCTTGAGCTGTTGGATTTTTATCCTCACTATGGGCCATATAGCTGGCCAAGATGCTAGCAAGCGCTGACTCTCCATACTCTTCGGTCAAAGGAAGTACGGCCTCCACCTGCATCTTTCCTTGGGTGATGGTGCCCGTCTTGTCTAAACAGAGCATATCCACGCGTGCCAAGGTCTCAACAGAATACATCTCCTGCACCAAGACCTTTTTCAAGCCCAGCTTGATCACTGCAGTCAAGAGCGAAGTAATGGTCAAAAGGGCGATTCCCTTAGGCAACATTCCCAGAAGGGCTGTCGACGAATTTACAACGGATGACTTAAGAGGCAAGCCTTTTAAAAGCAAGGCTTCCAGCAAGAGAGCCAGACCAAAAGGAATGATAATCTTCCCAGTAAAACCTGCTAACCTGTCCAGCGATTTCATGATACGGGAGTTAATAGGTTTAACGGTCTTGGCTTCCAGCATGAGTTTGGCAGCATAGTTATCAGATCCAACATGGTGAACTTGAGCCAAAACTGCCCCACTAGCCAAGAAACTTCCTGACAAAAGCAAGGCAGCCACTTCCTTTTGCACCAAATCACTTTCCCCCGTCAACATGGCTTCATTGACTTCCGCAAAACCTTCCAAAACCAAGGCATCACTAGGAATCTGCTCTCCTGCAGACAAACGAATGACATCTCCTAGCACCAATTCTTCAGGATTCAGAGCCACTTCTTGGCCATCACGAATAGTCTTGACCTTTTCCTTGGTCATAAGATTGAGCTTGTCCACCATGTGTTTGGCGCGTAGCTCGGTCACAATTCCAGAAAAAGCGTTAAAGCAGATAACGACAAAGAAGACCAGATTGCTCCAAGCCTGCACAAAGGCAAGGGCCAAAGCAATGGCAAAGTTCAAAGCGTTAAAAAGGGTAAAGACATTTCGTTTAACGATTTGCCAAGTGCTGGTGCTGGCCGAAGCGGTAAAATCATTGACCAAGCCCTTAGCCTGTCTTTCCTTGACTTCTCTTTGGGTTAATCCCATAATCTTATTTTTATCCATGAATTCTATCATATCATTTTTTCTAAAAGAATTCTAATCTCATCCCAAATATACACCTAGTCAAGGGAAAAGTTTGCCAGCCCTCCTTTGATAAGGTATAATAATAACAAGAAAAGAATCGAAGGAAATCGCATGTTTTATACTTATTTACGTGGATTGGTTGTCTTGCTCCTATGGTCCATCAATGGCAATGCCCATTATCATAATACTGATAAAATTCCTAATCAAGATGAAAATTATATTTTGGTTGCCCCTCACCGCACCTGGTGGGATCCTGTTTACATGGCCTTTGCGACCAAGCCAAAACAATTCATCTTTATGGCAAAAAAAGAACTCTTTACCAACCGTATATTTGGTTGGTGGATTCGTATGTGCGGGGCCTTTCCTATTGACCGTGAAAATCCTAGCGCCTCAGCCATCAAATACCCTATCAATGTTCTCAAAAAAAGTGACCGCTCTCTCATCATGTTTCCAAGTGGGAGCCGTCACTCAAACGATGTCAAGGGGGGCGTAGCTCTGATTGCCAAAATGGCCAAGGTCCGTATCATGCCGGTTACCTACACAGGTCCTATGACCTTGAAAGGCTTGGTTAGCCGTGAGCGTGTGGATATGAACTTTGGAAATCCAATTGATATCTCAGATATCAAGAAAATGAATGATGAAGGCATTGAAACAGTCGCCAATCGTATCCAAACAGAATTCCAACGTCTGGACGAAGAAACCAAACAATGGCACAATGATAAAAAACCAAACCCACTCTGGTGGCTTATCCGCATCCCTGCCCTCATCCTTGCCATTATCCTCGCTATCCTAACCATCATCTTTAGCTTTATCGCAAGCTTCATCTGGAATCCAGATAAAAATAGAGAAAAACTTGCTTAAATAAATACAACAATCCCTTGGCTTTTGCCAAGGGATAATTCTTTTATTCGATTTTCCATTTTTGGGCCAACCAGCTGGAAAAGGCTAGAAATCGCTCATCCACTTGTTCATGGTGTCCATAAGGATCAAAGACAAACTGGCCGTTCGGATAGCATTTCTGAAGACTGGTATGGATCTGCTCAGCATAGGCTGGTGCTTGAGCCAAGCGATTAGTATGGTGTGCTCCTTCTGTTTGACCATTCTGTAAATACAGCAAACAGTCCAAATTTTTCACATTTTCTTCCTTGCAGTAAGTCACAAAATCAGGATACCAAAAGGAACCGCAGATCGAAAAGACACAGGAAACCTTGTCAAAGCTGAAAAGACTATAGACTGCCGCCAAACCACCTAGTGAGTAGCCTCCATAAGCAAGGCGAGTTTCGTCCAGTCGATAAAGCGACTGCAACTTATCTAAAAGACCTCCAAATAAATGATCATGATATACCTTGGCCTGACCTCCAAAATCTGGAGCTCCATCTCTCAGAGCAGCTGCCTTCCAGGGAGTGTAGTCATCTAGGCGATTTTTAGAGGTCAAGCCCACTAAAATCACAGATTCGGAAAGGAAGGATAGGAGATCCAAGTTTCCATCATTCAATAAAATAGCCGGATAGGTTTGATTGGGGTCGTAGTTAGAAGGAAGGCTGATTTTGACTTGAATTCCTTCCCAATCAAACTCATTATTTATTGATAAAGTCATTGATTTTCTCAAGGGAATCAATCACTGCTGGACCATAGTCCATCAATTCATCGTAAGAGATGGTCATGATTTTTTGATTCTTAATAGCAGGAACGCTTTCCAAAACAGCATTTGCCTTCATCAACTCTACTGCTTTTTCATCCAATTTTTTATTGCGGTCGCTGGTTACATAGATAATCAATTCAGGATCCATTGACACAAGATTTTCCAAGGTCAAGCCTGATGTCCCCGTAGCAACGTTTGTATAACCAAGTTGGTTCAGCAAACTTTCTTGCAAAGCAGACTTGTAGGCACCGAAGGTTTCATCATTATAAGCAACCATAATCAAAGCCTTTTTCTTTTCACCTTGACTTGCTGGGTTTGCTTTCTTAACAGCGTCAATTTTAGTTTGTAATTGGGCTGCGTATTCATTGGCCTTGTCCTGAACATTAAAAATCATTCCAAGATTTTTGACATCTTCTACGATATTCCCCAAATCTTGCTGAATTGTTGAGAGAGAAGCTTTTTGAGTATAAACTGGGATTTTGTTTTCATTCCAAGTGCTAACTGTCCCCAAGGATTTTTCAGAAAACATCATGTTTCGACCCATCACAGCGTCTGGCTCATAAGAAAGGACTGTCTCTTGTGAGACTGTTTTTTTATCCCCAATTTGAGGAATAGTCGCAATCGCGTCCTTGTATTTGTCCGTCACAGCATTATCAGGGTTAAGCATGCCAACAATTTTATCCTTCAACCCCAACTCCAATAAGATTTCAGTGGTTGAAAGATTGTTTGTAATAACTTTTTCAGGTGTCTTGTCAAAAACTTGTTCGACTTCATTTCCTTTAGCATCATAAGTTTTGATAGTTAGCGGATAAGTCGTCTCTGTGCTCGCCTTTTGACTTGTTTCTATGCTAGACTGTGTGGTAGTTTTTTCTGTAGTAGTGTTACCACAAGCTGCCAAAGTTAAGGTAGCTACTGTTACGAGTAAAATACTGAGTGTTTTTTTCATCTTGTTTTCCTTTTCATTCTTATAAATAGTGAATCATGGCTTGCTGGTCCTCGGTCCAAGTAACCTGACTTTGAACTCCGTATACAGTTTGCAACGACTCAGGGGTGATGGTCTCCTTTGGAGTACCTTGATAAAGGATTTCTCCCTCTTTCATCAGATAGAGATAATCCGAATAGCGACAAGCAAGTTGAATATCATGCAGGACAGCTAGAACATTGACCTTGAGATTCTTCACAATAGACAACAAGTCTAGCTGATACCTGATATCCAGGTGATTGGTTGGTTCGTCAAGGAGCAAGAGAGTCGGTTCTTGCGCCAAGGCGCGGGCTAACAAGACTCGCTGTTTCTCTCCCCCTGATAGGGACGAATAGAGACGAGTTTTCTTCTCAAGCATATCCACCTTGACAAGAGCATCTTGAACGAGGGCATAATCCCTTTCCTTTTCCTTCTGTAAAAAAGAGAGGTGGGGAGTTCTTCCCAACAAGACGATTTCCTCAACTGTACAATCAAACTGCAATTGATTAAACTGGGTCACGACCGCCATTTGCTTGGCTGTTTCTTTGATTGACCAATGCTCCAGTGACTTTCCATCTAGGCTTATCAAGCCTTTGTCCGCCTTTTCCTGACGATAGAGGAGTTTAAGTAGACTGGTTTTTCCACTTCCATTTGGCCCTAGTATCGTGTGAAATTGATGCCCTTCAACTTTAAGAGAGACTCCTTTGAGGATTTTTTTCTCTCCTAGTCCAAAATGGATATCCTGACAAGTCAAGTCCATATCAGACCCTCACCTCCCTTCGCCTACCTCCAACAATGTAGACAAAGAAGGGAGCACCTACTAAGGCTGTGAAAATACCAATAGGCAACTCAGCATTTGGAATAATGATACGAGAGAGTACATCTGCCCAGATGACAAAGAGGGCACCCAGCAAGGTCGCAACAGGAAAAAGTCTCCTGTAATTTGTTCCTACTAATCCTCGAGCTAAGTGAGGAGTAATTAGACCAACAAATCCAATAATCCCACAAGTCGCCACCAAGACAGCTGTCAGCACAGCCACCATTGTCACATAAAGATACCAATAAAAGCGTAAGGGAATCCCCAAAGTTAAAGCAGCCTCATCTCCCATCATCATCGCATTGAAAACACGATACTGAGTAGAGAAAAATAGAAAGGCCATTCCTACTACTATAGTTGGCAGGACCAAGTCTGCCCAGGAAGTCCCAGCGAGCGATCCCATGGTCCAAAACTTAATGGTCATCACACTATCCGCATTAGCGCCAACTGAGATAATAAAGTTTGAAAAAGCCAGAAAGAGAGCGTTGACCACCGTTCCCGATAAGATCAGACTGGAAGTCGTCATCCTTCCCTGCATAGAGGCAATGATGAGGACAGCAATTGTTGCCAAAATAGCTCCAAGAAAAGCTCCAAGGCTAATCATCACCTTTAAACCAAGAATGATGCTCAAGGTTGCTCCTAGAGTTGCACCCGCAGATATTCCTAAGACATAAGGCTCTGCGATGGGATTGTTCACTGTGGACTGCATCACGCTTCCACACATAGAAAGGCCTGCTCCTACTATCAGACCTAACAATACTCGGGGGAATCTCATGTTCCATACAATGGCAAGAGTAGACTTGGAAACCTCTCCTATCTCAAGAGGAAACCCCAACCTGCTCAAAATAATCCGATAGGTATCTCCTAGATCAATCGCAACAGATCCCATAGAAACTGCTAGAAAGAGAGAAATCCCTAAAATACCTAGCAAAATAACTAAAAGTAACACAAATTGCTGGTCTTGTCGGCTTCCAGAAAATTTGGAAAGCATGCAAACCTCCTTTGATAGAATCTTAAAAATTTAGAAAATTCTCATGAAAAGTATACCATATTTTCAACTGTGTAACAAGCTATGGAAAAAATACAATTAAAATCAGAAAAATTATGGTTGGTTTTTCCATACAGTGTTAGGAAGCATAAGCAAAGATTATACTTGAGTATATCGAGGTAAGGTGCCAACGCAAAAAGCCCTCTGAAGTCAGAGAGCTGATTTGAGATTGGGATAAAATCCTAGTGAAAAAAATCTACACGATCAGAAAAGTCTCTATCGTGCCATTTTCATACATGATGTATAGTCCAAGTAGAATGAATACTAAGGGCACAATGATTCGCTCGTATTTTTCAATTGTCTCGAATAGTAACGGAATAGAGGATAACACCCGACTAATCTCGCATAAGATAATTATGCCGATTACAAACACAAGCAAGGCCACGAGGGTCTGTGACCAATCTAACGAAGCAAAATAAGGTATATAGATACCTAAATTATCTCCGCCAGACGCAATTGTCAGCAATGTAACTGTCCAAAACAGTTGATTTGCCTTGCTTTGTTCTAATCTTTCAATAATTTCTTCCTCTTCTTCCTCTTCTTCCTCACCTTCTCCAACAATTGCAAAGCGAATCCCTAAATAGATAGGGATTAAACCAAGCAATCCAACCATCCATTCTTCAGGCACGAAATTAACGACATAAGCAGCAACTAAACTCGCCCCTACAAGTAAGCCTGTGCCTAGATATTGCCCCGCATAAATATGCCATTTTTGTTTATTCTGTGATAGCTGTGCAAATAAAATAAATAAAATAATTAAATAATCGATACTGGTGGAAATATAAACACCAATAGCAGATATGATTGTCTGTCCCATAAAAAACCTCCTGTATTGGTCAGTAATAAATCAGCAGATTTTAGGAGAGCACAGACACATTAATTTAGCTATCGCTAGTGGGTAATGTCGAACATAGGAAAGCATTTTACTCCTCCTCAAAACGTAGTTACAAAGTAATTTCTAACTGGAATTCGGTGACTACTTCCATGTAAAGTATAACATACTATACTTTACTTCGTAAAGTGTGGGCTCTCCGAGGGGGCTTGTAGACAGTTACTCGGCTTTTCAAGCCGAGTAGCTACGCACCTTTATGGTGTAATTAGCTGATACCATTTGATGTTTTTGTAGTCTCCAAAATTGTGACCGATAAAACCTCAATAAAAAAGCCCTCTTAAAATCAGAGAGCTGATTTGAGCCCGGGCTAAAATCCTAGTGAAAAAGATGAAACTCCTTGTGTTCATCGAACACTGTGTCATTTCCCTATTTTCATACGGATTTCTTACGCCCTTAGCATCATGATTCTTGCTAGATAAACCGTTTATAGACTAGGCGACGAGGCAAAGATTGTACAAAATTTTAGTGAAACAAAAAAATCTCCCCGAATGCTGACCTGACATATAGCAGTTTAGTTAAATGGGTTAATATTAGCGAGCCAAGTCGTTTGGCTCGCTTTTTTCATTGTTTAATTTCCCGATAAAATTATAGTAAATATCAATTTGAATAATACGATTACGTTTTGTACCAGTTGGTTTATGAATCACAATCTTATCAATCAGTTCATTCACTATTTCAACGGTTAGCTCTGGTAACTTTGTATATTTGGAAATTCTCGCCATAAACTTGGAGATATTCAAACTATCTTCTTGTTGTTTGGCGAGTTTTTCGGTTAAGTCAGAAATGGAAGTTTGAAGTTGTTTCTGTTCTTCTTCATAGCTCTGACTTAGTTTCACAAAGCGTTCATCTGAAATTTTACCAAGTAGATTATCTTCATAAAGCTTCTGAATAATGGTGTCAATCTCTTTAGAACGTTGTTCATCTTTTTGGAGTTGCTGGTGCTGGCGCTTGTTATCTCTAGTGAATTGCGCTTGACTTTGTTGCTCCAACTTTTTCAAAAAGGCTTCTTGGTTGAAGTGGGCTTCCTGAATGGTTTGGCAGAGCTTGCCACTTATAATCTCAATCAGGGCGGATTTTTGAATGTAGTGTGGATTTTCGCAACTATCAATCGGCTTACGATAGCCAGAACACTTGTAATGGTCATGATTAAGTCCGTTTTTCTCTTGTGGGCAAAAATAATGTTTTCGCCCACAAGTTCCACAAAAAACTAATCCAGCAAACAAGTTTTCATGACCAATCCGATTTTTATACCGTTGATTAGACCGCTTATGACTCCTCATCTTCTGAACAATATTAAAAGTTTCTTGGTCAATTATCGCTTCATGAGTATTTTTGAAAACCAACCAACCTTCCTTTGGATTATCCACCTTACGCTTATCTTTGTAAGACTTTGTCCGTGTTCGAAGATTGACCGTATGCCCGAGATATTCTTCACGTCCTAAGATAGCGCTTAGGGTTTCCCGCGTCCAAAAATAAGGCAAAGTTTCCACATTTGAACTGGAGGAAATAGGTTTTAATCCGATTTCTATTCGGTGGCGGTCTGGTTTAAAAATTTTGTCATTTTCTAATCCTTTCGCAATCTCTGAAAGGCTTTTTCCGCTTTTCGCTTCTTGAAAAATCCGTTTCACAACTTCACTGGCAACTGAGTCAATAATCCAATTTTTAGGATTATTTGAATCTTTGAGATAGCCGTAAGGTGGGTTAGTAGTCACTCGCTCACCAGCTTTGGCTTTAGCTTGAACCACCGCCCGAATCTTCTTGCTGGTATCTGCCGCATACATTTCATCCATTAGACTCTTGATTGGCAAGAAAATTGAGTTAGTTTCATTAGGCTTATTCGAATCTACTCCATCATTAAGGGCGATAAAGCGAACATCAAAACTAGGAAAAGTGATTTCCGTTAGTTGACCAACCTTGATATAAGAGCGACCCAAACGACTTAAATCCTTAACGATAAAGTTCGAAACTTGCCGATTTTCCACCAAACGCAAAGCTTCCGAAATAGCTGGACGGTCAAAATTTGTGCCACTAAAGCCATCATCGACAAACAAGATAGGATTAGGGAGACTTTCTCTTTCAACTACATCAAGCAGAATTTTCTTCTGATTGATAATTGAGTTACTATCTCCGTCCAGCCCGTCGTCTTGACTTAGGCGACAATATACCACCGTAATATCTGAAAGTGTAGTCGCATATCTTGCTTGACTTAAAAAGTAAAGAATTTGCGTGTCATTATCTATTTTGTAATTCCATTTCATCTGTTTTGTTCTCCATTAAAATTTAAAGGTGTGCTCCCGTAAAATGTGCTTAGTTACGGAGTAAGTCGTGTGAGTAAAAATTCTGAAAACCTTTATTTATCAGGGGTTGAAGAATCTTCTTCATCAACACGATTCGAAGAGCGATTGGAACGCTTTTTACGTCCTAAATCTGTTAATTTTGGGTTAGAATTTTTATTTTTCGAAGCAGATTTTTCAAAAATGTAGTTTTCGAATTGACTTTCAATTTCTGAAATATCTTGTCCGTATCGACTCAAACTATTTAAAAATGGCGTGCGACTATCTCTAATTTTTGGTTTAGGTGGGTAGGTCTTACAGATAAGCCAGCGGTAGGTATTTGGTGAGATTTCTGTTCTGATATATGCCCAAAATGGTGGTAAGCTGTAAAAATCTTCTTTATCAATCTCCAGAGTATATTTTGCCATTTCGCGAGCTTCATCAAGATTTAAGCCAAAAACAATTTTATTCGCAACATTAGATTCAATTCCAGCTTTTAACTGGGGTGACATCTGTGCAAGATGCTGGAAGCCGATATTCCAGCCAACATTAAATTGGCGAGATTGTGAAAGTGCTTCGTCTAAGTTAGAATTGGGGATTCCTAGGAAACTCGGTGTCTCATCAATATAGATAAAGACCGATTGGCGTTTGCTTGGCTCAAGCGAAGACTGGCGCAAAATTAACATCCAGAGCATTGAAGTGATTAGGCTGCCGATGAGTTTAGCAGATTCTGAACCAATTATCGCTTTATTTAGTGGAATCAATACGATTTTTCTGCTTTTAAAGATTTCTGCAAGACTGAAATTTGGATTAATTTGTCCCAACATTGCCCGAAGTTGCGGGCGAAGCAAAAACTGTCGGAATTTATTCAAAATGGGGTTTAACATCTGGTGACGTTGAGCTTCACTGAGTAGCTCAAACCAGTTCCAGAAACTTTCCAGCCCGATTGGGTCTTTTAACTCTCTTAATAGTTTATTTCGAAAAGACTGATTAGTCAGCAGACTTGGTAGCATCACTAAAGAAGTGTTTGGAATCCTAGCAAGTGTTAGAAAACTGTGCGATAGAATATCCAGTGAGTAAATTCCAAAATGTTCAGGATAAAGCCCTTTAAATAGTTCTAAAAGATAATCTGCAATAACTTCTGGTTCAATACCGTGCTTAGTTAGCTCAAAAGGATTTATACCGACAATTCGCTTTGAAGTGGGTGAAATCACCACAATATCTTCATCGTGTTCAGTTGG
This sequence comes from Streptococcus mitis SK597, assembly GCF_000148545.1. Lineage (GTDB taxonomy): Bacteria > Bacillota > Bacilli > Lactobacillales > Streptococcaceae > Streptococcus > Streptococcus mitis_C. The sequence continues at coordinate 54,656 of NZ_AEDV01000073.1, forward strand.
TGTGCGCTCTAAAAGTTCATGAGTAAGTTGACCTTTGGCGTCTATTACAACCATGCTGTGACTTTTCGACTGTATATCTGATAAAATCAAGTGACTCATAGCGGTGGTTTTTCCACAACCTGTTGAGCCGAGAAAAACGGTGTGCTTTTTGCCAGCTTGAGCTGAAATTTGAATTGGTCTTGGTTGACTTTCAACCGTTTGCGCCAGACTTCGCTGAATCTTCCGATTAATATTGTAGCCTAAAGGTGGCACTACTAATTTAGGGTGAACATTTGGCACACCTGAAATATTTTCTTCCCCAATAGGTAAAAGCATGAAACAAGCTAAGTCTGAGACAGATAAACTATATGGAAAAGACCACGAAGGTTGTGCTTGATTGAGTTTTTGTATAGCTAGTGGTTTTAATTCAATGGTTGCATTTGATTCCATCATGCGAAAACTACTAAGTAGGCTGTCAAAAAATTCTTTTGTTCGCAAAATACTGCGAGATTGGACACCAAGACGAATTTCACACTTAAAAGTAGATTGGTTCAATTTTTGTTTCATCAGCTTTTTTGAATTTTCGGAAAGCTCAGGAATATTATTTGTAATCACTTGATACCATTTAGCGGATAAATTCGGCAAATCTTTTGGTTGTGGACGAGGTGGTGAACTTGCGCCAATGACCAACTGAACAACTACTGTTTCGTCTGGCTGAAGTATTTTTGAAATTGTAAGGCTTGAACGTATCATGTTTTCTACAGAATCCGTTTTTAAAGCATAGTGAGATTCTTTGATATTCACTAACCGTGCAACCGAAAGTTTTTCGCGTTTTGAGACTCTTGAAAACTGAATAGCTCGATGTGATTGAATCAGCTGGTGAATATGACGTTTATCTTGTTCTTCCGTCCCCAGAAGATACTGCACACGGTTTTTAGTCATGCGAACTTCAAAAACAATGCTTTTACGTCTAGTTAGACCGACCAACTGACCAAGCAAACTTTTGACGTCTTCTTCAGAAAATGGACGTTGCCAATTCCACTCGCTCCAAGATAGTGCATCGAATTTTCTTTTCATTTCTACCTCCAATCTTTAGATTTAATAATCCGAAAGGCGAACCAGCCAATGAAAATAACAGCAGTCGTCAAAACCAAAAACCACCAAACTTCCAGAATTAGTTTCACCGCCCAGTTAATAAGCCAAGCACAAGCAACAAATACAAGAATATATGCTATTAGTTTTTTCATGGCTGGTCTCCTTTCTGCCTCCATTTATACAAGAAAATTGGTGAAAAGTTAAATTTCATTACCTTCAGTTTTTAGAGCGATTGGAATGAATTTTAAGCAATGAAACAGTAGTATATTTGAACATATTTTGACCATTTGTCTAGTCTAAATAATCCTTTTATTTTCTTGAAATTTTTCGCATTTCTGCTTTAGCGACCAAGAAAAGTTCATTGATTTCTTGTCGTTTTTTCAGAAATTCTGCCAGGGCAATTTCTTCTTCGCTACAGTATTTTTCATTTGCTTGTTTGGATTTTTCGAACCAATCCCAAAGAAATACAACAACAATGATAATTATAAAAGCTATAAAGTAGTCCATCATAAAGCTACCTCATTTCATCTTTTCAGTAGCGTAATATGTGAACGCTTTGAGAATATAATCTGTATATGCTTTAGCTTCTGGTGTATTTTTGAGTATTTCAGTCTGAGTAAGCGCTAGGTTGCCCACTTTATATAAAATATCGCTAGCGAGAAGCTCCAAGGCTTGATTATCTGCCATCGCTTCACTTAGTGTTTTAGCTACTTCTAACTGATAGGGGCTAACAAGTTGAGAAAGTTCTACTTTTGGGGTCGATTTTTGAATATGATTCATGAGATTTCTCCTTTAATTTTGGTATAATTGTTTTAAGTTAGCTAACTTATGGTTTTATTATAAAAAAGTCCAAGCGTGATTTGTTGCCAATAATTGTGCTAAAATCTTGCCAGTTTCGGAGGTGCTTGATGTTTGATATTCCTAGTTTGTTTTCTATTGTTTTAAAACGCGCTAATAAAACGACTTGGTCTGATAGGAAGAAAGTTAGTGTCGGCTTATCACTCGTCTTACATGCAGATTCTTTGGCTTATCTATCGGATACAACCTTTAATAAATTATTTACAGGACAAAATAAAGGACGAACCCTTTACGGAATCGTCCAAGATGAGATAGATGAGACAGAATTCTCAGCTTATATTTTCAAGACTGAAAAGCGGTTAAGTGATACCAACTACAAAGAAAATAAATTTGAATTACAGAAAGCACACGAGGACTTCTTAGACTTATTAGAGCAAGCACAGAATTTACCAAAATCCATTCTTTTAGGATTGAAGCAATCTTACCAGCTCAACCATGCCGAGCGACCTTATTTGTTTTTAGCAGAATGTTTGTTTTACGCCTTGGCTTGCCAACACAACAAACACCAGCAATATATTGAACTGGATTTCAGCCAAGAAATGGAAGTGGTCTCCCGACCTTTGGAAGAGTTAGTTTCAAAAGCAACAGGCTATTCCAAACGAATCAAGCAAGAACTAAACCGCTTTTCAGAGGAAGAACTTCAACTTTTCAAGAAAATCGCTCCATTTACTTTTTATGATGAATCCTTTGATGAGCTCTCTGACGATTATATTTTAGATTATTACTTAATTTCACACGCTGATTTTTTAGATTTGTTTACTAAATACGGCGTTAAAGGCAATGAAGTTTCACGCCTAATTGAATATGGGTTAATTTCTGGTGGTGGCAGACATGAGATAATTGTGGAAAAAGGAGAACTATCTGGCTTCCAAAATGATAACCTTGTCTTAACTTTCACCACTGAATCTAACGAAAGAATAACATTCGAATACAGTGCCTTCCACCTAACAGATACCGCTAAAGCCTTGATTGAGATTTTGGAGATTGAAACTAATGATGAGTTTTTTAGGGAGTTGGGGCAATACTTTCGAAAAGAGCTGAAGGAAATACCTATACAAGTTAATCTCATATTATGTGAGACGGATCTAGATGCTGGCTAGTTTGAAGGAATTGGTGAAGATTTGAAATTTTGTTAGGTTGGAAATTACAAAAATATAATGGTGTCAATATCGTTTAGATATGAAGACGGTATAATTTGGTTGATTTTTTGTTAGGAGGGTATCATGTCGAATATTAATAGTAAAGATAAGCTTTTATCAGTTTTAAAATTAGAGTATGAATATGCTAAAAAAGAACTTTTTTATTATATGGAAAAATTTAATAAAAGTGATAGTATAAGCAGTATTTCAGTCTCTATTTTAGGATCACTATTAACTATATATGAAACTATGAAAAGTGATAAAATACCAATTGATAATAATATAAAGATAATAGGTATATTCTTTTTATCAATTATTAGCACCTATACTTTTGCTATGACAATTGGTTCACTGTATTATTTAATTTTAAATAGCGCACGACTTAGGTATTTAGAGAATAAGATTAATGAAATTTTAGGAAAAGATGTGCTAAATTGGGAAAATTATTTAATGATAAAAATTCATAAAGTTGATAATTTCTTCTTAGACGGTGGAAGAATGATAAATGTTAATCATATTAAAGCAATATTTTTCATGATCATTCATATATCAACTCAAGTTGTTTTTGGATATTTAATTTTCTCCTACTCCAAAAGTTGGTTTGTTGCATATATTATATTTCAAATCCTAATTTTAATATTTGTGTTTTTTCAGTGGTTCTTTTATTTGAATTGGTTACAAGAGTTTTTCTATGATATAATGAAAAATAAGGAGAAGATTATGAAAAACAATAAATTAGCAAACGGCGTTGGTCTCTATATATCACTGGCAATTTTTGTTTCAATGGTTTTACCTATGATTATTTTTGCTGGAATTGACAATGCATTAATAGGAAGTAAATATGATTTGCCCTTAATTAAGTACACAAGCATATGGTTTGGCGATGTCTTTATTTTAACAACTTTTAATGTTGTGTTTTTTAGCCTTTTATATAAGATCTCTGATTATATAAAAGATAATATTATTTCAATTATGATAGCTTCAATAGTGTCATCATTCATCAATTTTTATACACACTTTATTCTGTGGACAGGCGATTCGGTGACAGGCTTTATGGATAACATAAGCGGGCTAACTATTTCTGGTTGGATTCATTTTATTTACAGTACAGTTCAAATGTTCTTTATTTTGTTGTTTTTATTTACTCTTCCCAAAATATCTAAAAATCCTATTTATTTGAAAAGTATAAAAATATTAAATTTGCTACTCTTATTCTTTACGCTTCTTCAAATTCCAGATTTTATTATTAGGAATTTTTCTAAATTCCATAGTAAAGGGATTATAAATCTGGTGCTGTTAGATGGTTCATCTATGCTAACAATTGTATGTGTCGGAATGTATTTTTTGATAGTTTATAGAAGTAGGATATTCAATCTTCTAAAAAAGAAAAAATAGAATCTATTTTCAGAACGGAGACAAACCCTATCAGCAATTAAAAAATTGTCCTTTTGGAGGTTGGTTACCATATAGTAAGAACTCTTAGAAATGCTGATGTAATGCTATTTTTAAGAGTTTTTTACTTTCTCTAGTAAAAGAAAAAGATTGAAGAAAATTGTCCAAAATGGACTTTTTCTTTAATCTGAAAATAAATTCTATTTTTTAAAATTCATAGCAACATCGTGAATTGAATAATCTAAGATACAATGTTGTGCACTACTAATACTTACAATACAGAATTCATTAGACTAGCAAAAATTGTGGGTCTTTTCTTTTATTTTAAAAGTCTTCTAAAATATAGTTACCCTGCTACAATAGTAAAGCAAGGAGGAAAATGTGAAGAAAAATATTGAACAATACAAAGATAAAACTTCGGTCACTATCGGCTATGCTCGCGTTAGCTCAACAGATAATCGGCAAGAATTAGGGTTATCTGTTCAAAAAGAAGCACTCGGCTTTTGCGATAAACTCTATATTGAAAAAGATTCTGGTGGAAATCAGGAGCGAAAACAACTTGACAAAGCGTTAAAATTAGCCAAAAATTATGCTAAACAAGGCGTTAAAACAAATTTTGTTGTGTATAAATTGGATAGACTTACAAGAAAGATGCTTCACCTATCTGCCATTATTGAAGATTTAACCAAGAATAATATTCATCTTCAATCTATTCATGAAAATATTGAAACAGATTCTTTAACTGGAAAATTCTTTTGTTTGATGTTGGGTTATGTGGCAGAATGGGAGCTTCAAGCTATTTCTGAACGCACTAAAGACGGACTCCGTAAAGCGAAAGAAAAAGGTGTGAAGCTTGGCAATAAAGGAATAGCGAAAGATAAAGAAAAGCAAATTATTGCACAATACCAGCAAAAAGAAATGTCCGTTCGAAATATTGCAAATCAGCTGAATGTTTCCACCGCAACCATATATAATGTGCTAAGGCGCAATAGTATTCAAATAAATAGAAAAAATCACCTATAATTGATTGACAAATCCTTAGAAAAATAGTAAATTAAACCTATCAACAGTTTTAGCAAACGGTCGTTTGTTAAAACAATCAAAGTTATCAATAAAAATATTTTAAAATGCTGATTTAATAAGGTTTTAGTTGCCTTGTTGAATTGGCATTTTTTTTTTTTTCATTGTTTTAGTTGACGACCGTTCACTAAAACAAGCTCAACCCCTATTGTAGCAGGGATTTTTAAGATTGGGTAAAACAGAATGAGGTGATTTATGGAGAAGATAATCAAAAATATTACTAAAATTGTAATACTTTTATTTACTTTCATTATTTTAACTGCCTGTACTCCAGAAAAAAAATTTATAGGCACTTGGACTACAGATATATTTAACCAAGGAAATACAAGAGAAGATGCCAAAAGTATAGTAAATTCATTAGCTGGCAATAATCTAAGTGGTAATATATTATCTATACTCATGAATGAATTACATTTTAACGCCACTATGGAAATTAAGGAAGACGGGACTTTAGTTATGGATAGCGGAATGTTATTTAATGCAAAATGGAAAAAAGATGGTAATAAGATAACAATTGATGGCGCTAATATTTATGGTATTGCTACACTTTCTGAAGACCAAAATACATTATATTTCGAAAATATCATAGATAAAAATTCAAAGCCTACTAATGGCATTACAATTGGAAGTAAATCGATAACTTTTGAATTTAAACGAGTTAAATAGAATGGAGTAATGTTGTATGGAAAGTAGTTGGAGTATTCTACTAGGTTTAGCAGTCATAAACTTACCGTTCCTACTTATTGTAATTATTGGAGATAGGATTTCAGGACAATCAATAAAAAATCTATACCCTAAAGATAATAAAATAATATCAGAAAGCGAGTTAAATAGTACTAATATGAATAATATTAGCCCAAGACTAAAACCTAGATTAGTAATTTTAGTTCTTTGTGTTATATCTTTCCTATTCTTTGGTTTTAAAGGAAATGGTGAAGTGATTTACTATGGAGCAAATTTTGAAGCAGGTTCGGTATTTTATCCTGAGTCGTATACTTCTTATGGTTTATTTAAGGGATTATCAAATGAGCTAAATAAGTTGGTAGCAAAAAAGAGACATTCTAGTTTAATGGGTGTAATAGTTTCTTTTTCTATAGGCGGAATAGTCTCTTATTCTCTATGGAAAGATGATGAATTTAAGGAACTACTCATTGAGTTGCGAAAATATTAGATAGGAGAATATGATGGAAATTATTGTTGGATTTGTCGTGCTTTTCATACTTGCTTACTTTTATGGAAAGTTTGTAGATTTATTGGATTCTATTTTTAGCGGCATCTTTGAATTTTTCACAGGAAAATATAATGATAGTTTAGATGAGTACGAAAGGAAGAAAAATAATAAATAAGATAGTTTAAAAAGCTAAGACTGATTTTGTCTTAGCTTTTTATTATAAGATGTGTGAACTTAGATTATTTTAGAGTGCTGAGTGTCAAGTCGCCAAAGGGAGAATATCTAGTTTATTTTACCTTACAGTACTAGGAACCGTAACCGAAGATCATACTTGAGTATATCGAGGTAAGGTGACAACGTAAAAAAGCCCTCTTAAAATCAGAGAGCTCCAGTCTTGCTGGATAAACCGTTTATAGACTAGGCGACGAGGCGAAGATTGTACTAATGGTACATCGAGCCGAAGCCAACGAAGTATAGAAACGGTTTAGACGCAAGATTAGCGACGAAGTCCTAGAGAGTTAATCAACTCACGGTAACGGTTAACGTCGTTTTTACGCAAGTATGCAAGCAAGTTACGACGGCGACCGATTTTTTTCATCAATCCACGGTAAGTAGCGTGGTCTTTTTTGTGTTGTTTGATGTGTTCGTTAAGGTGGTTGATTTCCCATGTAAGGACAGCAACTTGAACCTCTACTGAACCTGTATCACCTTCGTGACGTGCATATTGTGCGATGATTTCATTTTTTTTCTCTTTTGAGATTGCCATGATGTTTCTCCTTTTTATTTGGCTTCATCCGAGTGACAGGTTGGCATGCCTGTAACCAAGAAGAAGTTATTTGTCTTTACGACATTCACTATTCTACCAATAACTAACTTCTTTGTCAACAGATTTACTTTCTTGTTTTAAATATGCTATAATAATTATAGCAAGAAATATAAGTTATCTGTTTTTTAAGACGAGGTGATTACCATGCGTAAATTTTTCAAACATCTCCCCTACTATTTGGTCATCTTTTTCTTTTACTGGCCACTTTATGAGTTGTTATCACTAATCATTTCTGACCCCCTTTTTCTCAAGAGTCTCTACGTAAATAATATTCTCTTCTTTACACCTCTGGTAATCTTGATTATATCGCTACTCTATAGCTACCGTTTCCGTTTCTCTCTTTGGTGGTTACTGGGGAACGGACTGCTCTATTGTTTTACCATCATTACTTTCAGAGAATTTATCCTTCCCTACTTCCTAGCCTATGAAGTCTTTGCCATAGTTGGTATGGCTGTCGGTGCCGCTATTAAGAATCTAGTGCAAAAACTGAAAAACAAAAAACTTTCACAAAATCCTTGAAAAATCTCACAATCATGCTATAATAATCCATAGAGACAAGTCACTTAGTCCCTTTCTACTAGAGAGTGCGTGGTTGCTGGAAACGCATAGAGAGCCTAAACTGATACTACTCTTGAGTTTTTTATGAAAACATAAAACGGTGGCCACGTTAGAGCCAATCAGAGGTGTCCCTCTCTTTTGAGGTACATAAATGAAGGTGGAACCACGTTGCGACGTCCTTTCGAGGATGTCGCTTTTTGTTTTTCTAACTTTCTCAATCCTCTGTCCCTGTTTTCAGAATAGGGTTAACACATTCGTCAATAATATAAGTAAGGAGAACATCATGATTAACATTACTTTCCCAGATGGCGCTGTTCGTGAATTCGAATCTGGCGTTACAACTTTTGAAATTGCCCAATCTATCAGCAATTCCCTAGCTAAAAAAGCCTTGGCTGGTAAATTCAACGGCAAACTCATCGACACTACTCGTACTATCACTGAAGATGGAAGCATCGAAATTGTGACACCTGATCACGAAGATGCCCTTCCAATCTTACGTCACTCAGCTGCTCACTTGTTCGCCCAAGCAGCTCGTCGTCTTTTCCCAGACATTCACTTGGGAGTTGGTCCAGCCATCGAAGATGGTTTCTACTATGATACTGACAACACTGCTGGTCAAATCTCTAACGAAGACCTTCCTCGTATTGAAGAAGAAATGCAAAAAATTGTCAAAGAAAACTTCCCATCAATTCGTGAAGAAGTTACTAAAGACGAGGCACGTGAAATCTTCAAAAATGACCCTTACAAATTAGAATTGATTGAAGAACACTCAGAAGACGAAGGTGGTTTGACTATCTATCGTCAAGGTGAATATGTAGACCTCTGCCGTGGTCCTCACGTCCCATCAACAGGCCGTATCCAAATCTTCCACCTTCTCCATGTAGCAGGTGCTTACTGGCGTGGAAATAGCGACAACGCTATGATGCAACGTATCTATGGTACAGCTTGGTTTGACAAGAAAGACTTGAAAAACTACCTTCAAATGCGTGAAGAAGCTAAGGAACGTGACCACCGTAAACTTGGTAAAGAGCTTGACCTCTTCATGATTTCTCAAGAGGTTGGTCAAGGACTTCCATTCTGGTTGCCAAATGGTGCGACTATTCGTCGTGAGTTGGAACGCTACATCGTAGACAAAGAGCTAGCTTCAGGCTACCAACACGTCTACACTCCACCACTTGCTTCTGTTGAACTTTACAAGACTTCTGGTCACTGGGATCATTACCAAGAAGACATGTTCCCAACTATGGACATGGGTGACGGGGAAGAATTTGTCCTTCGTCCAATGAACTGTCCGCACCACATCCAAGTCTTCAAACACCATGTTCACTCTTACCGTGAGTTGCCAATCCGTATCGCTGAAATCGGTATGATGCACCGCTACGAAAAATCTGGTGCCCTCACTGGTCTTCAACGTGTACGTGAAATGTCTCTTAACGACGGTCACCTCTTTGTCACTCCAGAACAAATCCAAGAAGAATTCCAACGTGCTCTTCAGTTGATTATCGATGTTTATGGAGACTTCAACTTGAATGAGTACCGCTTCCGTCTCTCTCTTCGTGACCCTCAAGATACTCACAAGTACTTTGATAACGATGAAATGTGGGAAAATGCACAAACTATGCTTCGTGCAGCCCTTGATGAAATGGGTGTGGACTACTTTGAAGCCGAAGGTGAAGCAGCCTTCTATGGACCAAAATTGGATATTCAAGTTAAGACAGCCCTTGGAAAAGAAGAAACTCTTTCTACTATCCAACTTGACTTCTTGCTTCCAGAACGCTTCGACCTTAAATACATCGGAGCTGATGGCGAAGAGCACCGTCCAGTTATGATCCACCGTGGAGTTATCTCAACTATGGAACGCTTCACAGCTATCTTGATTGAGAACTACAAGGGTGCCTTCCCAACATGGCTTGCACCACACCAAGTAACCCTCATCCCAGTATCTAACGAAAAACACGTGGATTACGCTTGGGAAGTGGCGAAGAAACTCCGTGACCGCGGTGTCCGTGCAGACGTAGATGAGCGCAATGAAAAAATGCAGTTCAAGATCCGTGCTTCACAAACCAGCAAGATTCCTTACCAATTGATTGTTGGAGACAAGGAAATGGAAGACGGAACTGTTAACGTTCGTCGCTATGGCCAAAAAGAAACACAAACTGTCTTAGTAGATGACTTTGTTCAAGCTATCCTAGCTGATATCGCCAACAAATCACGCGTTGAGAAATAAGACAATCACAGTCTGAGAAACATTTTTCAGAGCCAGAAAAAGCAACAACTATTTCAGCTGTTGCTTTTTATATTTTATTTAATCTAAGCTAGTAGTGATTGGTCAAACTACCACACAAGATTTGCTTTCATGAGTTAGATAAGGTTAATATCCTTAATCCTTATCTGCTTCATTTTCTTTTACGATATCTTTTTGTGAATCCTTTTCAGAGAGTTTTTGATCGATATACTTGTTAATGGTTTCATAAAATTCCTTGGTCGTATCACTGTCTAATTTGGTCGAATTATGAACTTGATTGACTTTCAATTGAACAGATTGAATACCGTAAGAGGCTTGTTTTTGGTGGAGCGTTTCTAATTCTTCTTCTGAAATCGGATCTCCAACAACCGTCAAGACCAATTCATTATTCCTTGATTTGTAGACTTGATTAATAACCGTATGATTGGCGAACTCTTTTCCTACAAACTGTTTGATTCCTTCTTTTCGCGCTTGATCTATCGTCAGAGTGACTGCTGAATAACTAGCCGGAAGAATCAATAATACAATCAAGGATATCAAGCCAATTCTCATTTTAATATTTAGCTCTTTAAATGAACTTAAGGGAGATTTTCTCATCAAAATTCTTGTTCCAACAATGTTGGTTAGCATGATAAAAACACAGTTGATCAAGAAAAGATAGAGAGCCCCAAATAAAAATCGTACATTTCCATTAGCTAAACCGTAACCTGCAGTACAGATAGGTGGCATCAGAGCTGTTGCAATGGCCACTCCTGGCACGATATTGTTTGCTTCTTTTTTCCTTGAACCAATTACGCCTGCTATCCCACCAGCAATAGCAATGAGAACATCCCAAATGGTTGGAGAGGTGCGTGCAATCAATTCGCTACTTTCATAAGATAAGGGAGAAATCCAGAAATACAGAGCCGAGACAAGCAAGCTGACCAATACTTGGGTAAATAAAACCTCTAGAGATTGCTTGATTAAACGCGTATCAAAAATAGCTAAACCAAATCCGAGTCCAACAATCGGTGTCATAAGAGGGGAAATCAGCATGGCTCCAATAATGACAGCTGTTGAATTCATATTTAGGCCGATAGAGGCAATAAAAATCGCACACATCAAAATCACTGTATCTCTTAATCGAACATGAAGATCATCATATAATTTCTCACGGTATTCACGTGTTGAATAGTTTCCAGTCATTGGTTACTCCTTTTATTTCATATAATTTTGTTTCTGCATGGATGATAGTAGAGAGACTTTTGTCCAATCTTACATATTTTTCTTCTCACCTGTTATTCTTTTGAACATTATCTTTTAAATATCCGTCAGTCCATCCTTAACATTATATCAAAAATTTTACAGTCTTTCTCTGACGAAATCTATCAATTGAATAGATAGATGAAGCAAGAAATTTTTGTTTCCTTATCCGAAGAAGGAAAAACGGTATCTCCTGAACCTTGATACTATGCGTTTTATTCTTTATAATTTAGCTATTTCAAAATTACAAGTTCTCCATTCTTTATTTCCCAAACTTGGTCAAACTTACTTAATAATTCGTTTTGGCGATGTAAAGTAACAATGACGGCACTTGGTAGTTCCAGAACTCTTTCCAATTCCATTTTAAACTGATTAGTATCCAAGGCAGAGAAAGGTTCGTCTAGGATAAGCAATGGATTTTTACGATTTTTCTCACGATTTAAATACATTCGTTGTTGCTGACCACCTGACAGGGATTGTGGTGGAATTTTTTCAAATTCTTCTTCTCTGAGGTTTGTATTGAAACTATTGAATAGCGTTACATTATTTTCATAACTCGAAATAAATGTATGTTCATGTTGCAGAATCATACCAAATCTTCCCCAAAGATGATCCAAAACAAGCCCATCTAGCAAAATCTGTCCGTCGAAATCTTCATCTGTGCCGTTTAAAATGTTGAGCAGACTACTTTTCCCAGATCCATTATTACCTATAAGCGCAATTTTAGCCCCTTTTTGAATCGTAGCAGAAGTAATTATCAATTTTGATTCTCCCAGTTGTTTGGAAATGTTTTTCAAAGTAATCGTATCAAAAGAATGCTGAGGTGCTTGAACTGAGATAGGTCTCCCAACAATATTTTGAAAAGTCTTGATTACAGGCTTTACAGACTCTAACATTTGTAAATCATAAAGGATTTCCTGTATTGGCTCAGAAAAAGCATTAATATATCCGAAACTCGCCACCACCTCAGGAATACCAAGTTGCTGGTGAGATAGAGAGTAGGCTAGATAAATAAACAGAATAAGACTAATGAATTCAAAAGAAACACCTGTCAATAAGATACCTGTAATTTTTGTCAAACCATACTTAAAATACTTATCCTGCAAATTCTTTAGAGAACTCTTTTGTTGATTCAAAAAATGCGACATAGTTAGTTTATTTACCAAATGATGTCCCATGAGCAAATCCTCCAAAGTTCGATAGTAATCTCCTTGTTTTTTCAAGTAAACCTGTCTACGATTAGCGGTCAACTTCCCAACGATTTTAGGAATTTGAATACTAATTCCAGTGGAAAAGATTAAAATCAGTGATACAATAGGATTAATTGTTCTGCTAATAATGAAAGCGTAAATGATGATACGTAAAATTTGTTTGATAAAACTCATCAATGGAGGAAGGTAATCCTTTTCCAACGAATCTAGGTCATTAGATTGATAGGAAATATACTCTGCTACTGTTTTCTGCTTGAAATCGTGGTGACTGAGTCCCAGAAGTGAACGAAACCACTCATTTTTCAAAGTAGTCGAAAAGATAATCCCCTGCTTCCAATCAAGTATCATTTGGATATAGTTACAACTCAAATAGCCTGCCACTGACATAGAGTAACCATATAGAGCTACTTGATAATCCCCTTTGATTAATGCCTGCGTGAAATACGGTAACAAAGCTGTGCAGATATTCGATACTACACCAAAAAGAAAATTAAAGAAGAGATACCATCTAATCGTTTTAAGATATGGTAGCATATACGATACTCCTTGCTAATGCGTTTTTTTACATATCGCAGAACAATCTCTACTATTCCCTATTTCAGATAGTGCGATACTCGGACATTGAGTGCAATAATTGTAAATCACACAAGTACTGCAGTTTTTACTATCATTCAAAATATAATTTGCTATTTTGTAAAATATAGGTCTACCCCATATTTCTTTGATAGATGTAAAATGAATATTTCCAATACTTCTATTGAAAGTAAGCTTTTTCAGTTTTTCTAACGATTTAGGCTATTTCGTGACACACCCACAATCCGTGAAAATTCTGGTTATATCAGATTATGTGATTTTCGTAAGAATTTTATATTGTCTCCAATCATGGCAGTCTCCTTTTACTTGATAAAACTATTATAACATTTAGAAATTAAAAACTGGTTCAAAATCAATAGAATGTGTGTATTCGATACATTCAATAAATTCTTGGAAACAGTTCTACACCAGTTACACAAATCTATATACACCTATCTCATTCAAAATAAAAAGAAAGCTGCAGTTCTTTTAATCCTGTATCAACGATTCATTCTGAAATCGAATAGGAGACATTTCCCAAGTCTACAATTCACTTCATCTCAAATTAATTTTTGTAATTCACCCTTAGTTTATAGATTTTATACTCAACAAAAGTATAAAGCATACAAAACTTCACTTTGAACCAGTATTTATACTATATTCCGTATTAAAAATTCTATTATTGGTTTTGTAAAAAACAGTCTTCAAATATCCTGAAATATAGCAAAAAGAGATTGGGTAAAAACTCATTGTCTCTTCTCACTCAAGGACTAGGTTCACTTGAGCAAACTGAATCCGCACTGTCGTTCCTTTTCCAACCTCAGACTCGATACGAATCTGGTGCCCCAGTTCTTCAGAAATTTTCTTAGATAGGTAGAGGCCAAGTCCAGATGACTGCTGGGTTAGGCGTCCATTGTAGCCTGAAAATCCACGTTCAAAGACTCGGAGGACATCACTGTTTTTTATCCCGATTCCCGTATCCTTGATACAAAGCTCTTGCCCCTCCATATAAATCTCCAGACCACCTTCCTTGGTGTACTTGAGACTGTTTGAGATGATTTGCTCAATAACTACTAGCAACCACTTCTTATCCGTCACGATTTCTTTATCAAGGTCATGTAGATTGACATTTAGTCCTTTTTGAATAAAGAAAAGAGCGTATTTACGAATTATTTCCCTAACCAAGTCCTCAATTTGAACCTGCTTTAAGACCAAATCATCATGAAAACTTTCTAAACGCAGGTACTGTATGACTAGATTGGTATAGGAGTCAATCTTGAAAATTTCCTGTTCTAATTGCTGCTTCAGTTGGCGGTCGACCACTTCTGCAACTAAGAGCTGACTGGCTGCAATGGGGGTCTTAATCTGATGGACCCACAAGGTATAGTAATCCAGCAAATCCGTCAGTTTTCTTTCTGAATCTGACCTCTGCTGATAGAGTTCCATCTCCCGCGCTTCTAATTTTTCAGCCAAGGCTCTTTCCAAAGGAGATTTGGCTTCCCTCTCCCCATAGAGAATTTCCTGGCGATAGACCTGCATTTCCACCAATATGTCCCAAGTGAAAAATAAGATGGTTACAAAGCAACACAAGAGGAAAAAGTAGAGAAAGTAAATTCCCAAACTGGCAAATAAAAACTGAAAGAGCAAAACCAGAAATGCCAAAGCAAGCAGATAGACAAACAGACGACTACGGGAGCGCAAATAATCTAGAAAAAATTGTTTCCAATCAAGCATGCTTTAATCCGTACCCTATCCCTTTCTTAGTCTCGATAAATCCTACCAAGCCCTGCTCTTCCAATTTTTTACGCAAACGAGCCACATTGACAGAGAGAGTATTATCATCAATGAAAAAGTCACTGTTCCAAAGTTCCCGCATGAGGTCGTCACGCGCTACGATATTCCCCGCATGCTCAAACAAAACGCGTAAAATCTGGAATTCGTTCTTGGTCAAATTCAAGACTTGTCCTTGATAATGTAAATCCATGGATTTGGTATTGAGGATAACACCAGCATATTCCAGTAAACTCTCATCACGCCCAAACTCATAGGAACGGCGCAACAAGCCCTGAACCTTGGCGAGAAGAACCTGCTGGTCAAAAGGCTTGGTCACAAAGTCATCCGCCCCCATATTGATTGCCATAACGATATCCATAGCCTGGTCTCTGGAAGACAGAAACATGATAGGCACCTTGGAAATCTTGCGAATTTCCTGACACCAGTGATAACCATTAAACAAGGGCAGGCCAATATCCATGAGGACCAGATGAGGCTCCGACTGAACAAATAAACTCAAAACTTCCATAAAGTCTTCTACCAAGACCACTTCAAATCCCCATTCAGAGAGCATTTTTCCGACCTGTTGACGAATAACTTGATCATCTTCTACTAGTAAAATCTTGTGCATGCGCTCCTCCTTTTCTATTATTATAACAGATTTTTCCATGCTCGAAGGTCTGAAACTGAATTTGACATAGCTTGTTTTTAGCCAACATAGTGAGGCAATCCTACTAGCTAATTTGAGGGAAATCTGATAAGATAAATAAACAGAAAGGAGTTCTTATGGCCAATATTTTTGATTATCTGAAAGATGTCGCACACGATTCCTTTTACGACCTTCCTTTGAATGAATTAGATATTCTAGCCTTAACAGAAATCACCTATCTCTCCTTTGATAATCTGGTCTCTACAGTTTCTCAGCGACTTTTAGACCTGGCACCTCAGGTTCCAAGAGAATCGAACATGTTGACCAGTAAAAATCGGCTCCAATTATTGGATGAATTAACTCGACACAAACGCTTCAAAAATTGCAAACTCTCCCATTTTATCAACGACATCGACCCTGAACTGCAAAAACAATTTGCGGCTATGACCTACCGCCTCACTCTCGATACCTATCTGATTGTCTTTCGTGGGACAGATGATAGTATCATTGGTTGGAAGGAAGATTTCCACCTGACCTATATGAAGGAAATTCCTGCTCAAAAGCACGCCCTTCGCTATTTAAAGAACTTTTTTGCCCACCATCCTAAGCAAAAGGTCATTCTGGCTGGGCATTCCAAGGGAGGAAATTTAGCCATCTATGCTGCTAGTCAAATTGAGCAAAGCTTGCAAAATCAGATTACAGCAGTTTATACCTTTGATGCGCCTGGTCTCCATAAAAAACTGACACAAACCGAGGGCTATCAAAGGATAATGGATAAAACCAAGGTCTTCATTCCACAAGGTTCCATCATCGGTATGATGTTGGAAATTCCTAACCACCAAATCATCGTGCACAGTACTGCCTTGGGTGGTATCGCCCAGCACGATACCTTTAGTTGGCAGATTGAGGACAAGCACTTCGTCCAACTGGATAAAACCAACAGTGATAGCCAACAAATTGACATAACCTTCAAAGAATGGGTGGCCACAGTCCCTGATGAGGAACTCCAGCTCTATTTCGACCTCTTCTTTGGCACCATTCTAGATGCTGGGATTAGCTCCATCAATGACCTGTCTTCCTTCAAGGCGATTGAACACATTCATCATCTCTTTGTCCAAGTTCAATCCCTCACTCCAGAAGAAAGGGAAACCATGGGACGCCTCACCCAGTTATTGATTGATACCCGTTACCAAGCCTGGAAAAATAGATAGTAGCTTTCAAAAATCAAATGTATATAAAACAAAAGACCTAGAACACAGACTTTCATGTGCATTCTAAGTCTTTTTTAATAAAATCTAACTACCAAATAACCCCTTTATAGGCTAACAAAATGATAACTAACAGCAGGACATACAAGGCAAGGAAAAGCCATTTCATCTTGACACAGAGCGCTACGTACTCCCGAATAAAAGCAGATGGTATGTAGTAGCCTGCCGTCCTACATCCGAGGCCATCTCCCTTCATATTTAACTTACGCGCATAGGTACTGGTACGAAAAACATGATAGTCATTTGTAACAAAGAGGAATTGAGGTTTGGCTACCAGTTCCTCACCAAGTTCCTTAGAAAAGAGAAGGTTCTCGTAGGTAGTCCTTGATTGATCTTCCAGAATAATCGCATCTTGGGGAACATCTGTCTCTTCAAGAAGATAGTTTGTAATGGCCTGCGCTTCAGAAATCTTCTCATCTGCTCCTTTTCCACCGCTGGCAATAATTTTTATGTTAGAATTTTTAGACTTGTAGTAAGCTTCTACTGCCTTATCAATTCTCCTCTTCAGCAAAGGTGTTACCTTTTCTCCGTCTAACAAACCTGCACCATGAATGATAATAAAATCATAATGCTTCTTCTTAGGAATAAAGAGATACAAGATAGAGTACAGAATAAAAGCCACAAAAGCAAAACCAAAAATAAAGTAAGAATAAGCAATAAATGCAAATAAAATATTTAGAAAGTGATTGGTGTAAAATAATTCATGTCGTCCTCCCAATCGAAATGACATCAAAGCAAAAAATAGCAAAATGACTATTCCAAGGAGCATGGAGAAATAATTAGCCTTTGAACGTCCCTCTCGCTTCAACAAAATGACCCCATTATAGATTAGAAAGATGCCACTTAGAAAAAGCAAAAAAGGAAGTAAAATAAAGGGAAATATAAAAAAAGCGAAATGAATCTTCTCATATCCATTTTGAATAAAAAAGGTAGCCTAGATAAAAATAACTGGAAATGAGGGATAATAAGAATAATACTGGATTCCACAAACTTCTATTATCCTTCCAAAATGACACTATAAATGCTAATACAATTCCTATAACGAGATACATTTCTTCCTCCTTTAATGATTCTATTTTATCACAATTTTACATAGAGAAAAAGAGGGCATCTATCCCTCTCAATCCTTCATCTGACTCTCTGCATCGGCCACGACTTGTTCTAGACTGGTCTGACCAAGTTCAGCCTCCATAGCTTGCTGGATCCTCTCCAATTTTTGATCCAAAACCTCATGAATATGAGCTCCGACTGGGCAATTTGGATTTGGATTGTCATGAAAACTAAAGAGTTGACCTGTCTTACCAAGACACTCAACTGCTTGATAAACATCTAATAGACTAATATCCTTAAGGTCCTTGACAATCTCTGTTCCGCCCGTTCCACGTGCTACTGAAATCAGCTCTGCCTTCTTCAACTGGGACAAGGTTTTTCTGATAATGACAGGGTTGACCCCGACACTAGCAGCCAGAAAATCACTGGTCACCTTGCTTTCCTTCCCCTTGAGGGCAATGATTATCAGCATATGAGTCGCAATGGTAAATCTACTTGGAATTTGCATCCTCTTCTCCTTTTTACGAGGCTCCCCTGCCTCTACTCTTCTTTTTCTTTTATTATACCCTTTTTAGTTGTAATGTCAATCGTTACCACTTTTCAACCAAGCATCTAATTCCCTATCATAGCCCTCTTTCTGGGCCAATTCTCTCAGAAATTCCTGATGATGAGTATGGTGGATCCCATTGACCAGACTTTCATAGTAAACCTCAAAATAGGGTAGTTTGAGGTCTTTAGCTAGCTGCAATTCAGCTACCACATCGTAGTCTACCCGTCGAAAGTCCATATCTACCAAGCCCTTGTCATCAAACTCCAAAATCATATACTGGGCTCGCAAGTCCTTCCGCAACTGGGCATCCAAAAAGAAAGGTTGCCCAATCGAACCCGGATTGACAATCAATTGCCCACCAGTCCCGTAACGAAGCAACTGCTGGTGAATATGACCATAAACAGCAATATCACAAGGTGGATTGGTCACCAAGCGGTCAAAATCCTCTTGCGCTCCAGTATGAATCAACTCTCGCCCCCAGTTCTTATCAGGAAGATGGTGGCTAATTCCCACCGTCAAATCCCCAAACTGACGATGGAGCTGGAGAGGTTGATTGTGGAGCAGTTCAATTTCTTCTAGGGAAATTTCCTCTAAAACATACTGGCACTGGCGTAAGAGATAGCGTTGACTGGGACGAGTGCTATCCAATTCCTTACGGACACCATGCCACAGACTATCTTCCCAATTTCCCAAAACTCTAGCTGTAATCGGTAGTTGAGCCAACAAGTCCAAAATCTTTCTACGCCCTGTCCCTGGCATGAGAATGTCTCCCAAAAGCCAGTATTCATCCACTCCTAGCTGCCGAGCATCTGCCAAAACAGCCTCCAAGGCGGTGGTATTTCCATGAATATCTGAAAGAAGAGCTATTTTCGTCATATCCATCTCCTCGTTTTTTCTCTTGCAATAAGTATAACATAAAAAGTCATAGCTAGAGAAATCTAGCTTTTTTTGATATACTAGATAGAGATATTAGACAAGAGGAAGCGAATGACCCCGAATAAAGAAGACTATCTAAAATGTATTTATGAAATTGGCATAGACCTGCATAAAATCACCAACAAGGAAATTGCGGCCCGCATGCAAGTCTCTCCCCCTGCCGTAACTGAAATGATTAAACGGATGAAAAGTGAAAATCTCATCCTCAAGGACAAGGAATGTGGCTATCTACTGACTGACCTTGGACTCAAACTGGTCTCAGAGCTCTACCGTAAGCATCGCTTGATTGAAGTTTTTCTAGTCCATCATTTAGACTATACAAGTGACCAGATTCACGAGGAAGCTGAAGTCTTGGAACATACTGTCTCTGAGCTATTCGTGGAAAGACTGGATAAACTGCTAGGTTTCCCCAAGACCTGCCCTCACGGAGGAACTATTCCTGCCAAGGGAGAACTCCTAGTTGAAATCAATAATCTGCCACTAGCTGACATCAAGGAAGCTGGCGCCTACCGCCTGACCCGGGTGCACGATAGTTTTGACATTCTCCATTATCTGGACAAGCACTCACTTCACATCGGTGATCCGCTCCAAGTCAAGCAGTTTGATGGCTTCAGCAATACCTTCACTATCCTTAGTAAAGACGAGGACTTACAAGTAAGTATGGACATTGCCAAACAACTCTATGTCGAAAAAATCGACTAATTTCTCCAATCCCCTACCAACCCTGAAAGTTTGATTTTCAGGGTTTTATTTCTATCATTTGATTTTACTCTCATTTAGTTGTAGAATGTTTGTAAAAAACAAGAAAGATAGTTTAAACTATGAAAAAATCACTAAAAATTTTTGCGACATCTAAATGGTTTGACCTTTTCGGAGTTGCTTTGGTCGTTGGGATTGCGATTGCATCTGGTTACCTCAACTCCCGTCTCGACAAATTCGTAGACTGGGGCCCATGGACAGCTCTTGTTCCCTTTGGATTGATTTCCGTAACCAATGTTGGGATTTCCATGTTGTCCACTCGTTTCACGGGGAAATTAAGCAAATGGGGAAATTACTTTGGTATTGTTAATACCATTTTGTCCGGTGCTATTGATTATATCCTTGGAAATAAGGCGGCCATCATTACCTATCCCGTCACCTTCCTCATTTATACCTTTGCTATTAAGAAATGGGAAGCTTCGCAAGAAGGCAGACCCAACCAAATGAGCCAAAAACAGCTAAAATTGGCGGCCATTATCATCTCCATCATCGCCTTCCTCTTTGCCTTTGTGACCAACTATATCGGCTATGGAGGAAAGATGAATCTCCTTGCCTACGTAACAACTATTGCCTTTGCACTGTCCCTCATTGCCAATGCTTTGAACGCATTGAAACTAACAACTCAGTGGGGCTTTTGGTTGATTTATAATTTCGTTCAGCTGACAAAGGCTGGCATTCAAGGAAACTTTGCCAATATTGGAAAATACATCTTTTATATCCTCAATGCAATCGGAGCTTTATTTGTCTGGAATGATGAAGAAGTGGAACAATAGGAGGAAACTCAAATAAAGAAATCTAATAGAATCTCCTTACTAAAATTTTTTATCATTTTACTTGTAACTTCCATTCTTTTGGAGTAGAATGAAGATAGATAAAAGAGGGAGGTCATCTTATGAAAAAACTCTTTAGAATCCATTTTGCAGCCATCGTAGTCAGCGATTTGCTACTATTTGCATTTTTTACCACTAGATCCGAGACAGCTTTCGACTGCCTCTTGCTCACTGGTTTTATTTTCATCCTTGCTCAAGGACTACTGCTGTTTCGCTTGGTTGTCCAACTCAAACATCAATTCGCTGAGATTTATCCTCAAATCAGTAAAAAGATTCGCTTCTACTATTTAGGAGTTCTCTCCATTGATTTTCTATTTTTTGTCCTTTTAGCCTTCGTTAGTTCTCATCGTTTTTCATCTCTTATGCCAATCATCACTGCTTGCCATTCTACTTTTTATTATATGACAGCTGACTACCTAAGAGAAAACTATCCTGACTTTTACAACAAACATATCTCTTTGTGGGAATGTCTCTAAGGAAAAGGAGGTTTTATCATGAAAAAAATCATCTTCATCAAAACCACTCAACTCCTCGTCATTGATGGAATCATGCTGGCATTTTTGACATTTAAAGAGGGGCTTACTTGGGATTGGATTTTAATTTATAGCGGTTGGCTCATTTTCTTTCATCCTGTGCTATTGACCTATCTTTCTAACCAGCTTTGTGACCACTTTAGTCAACTCTATTCTCAGATTAGACCGAGATTCTGGCGATTTGCCTTACAAATCCTCCTCTGGGATAGCCTGATGATTCTCTCCTTGATATGTTTAAGTAGCATCCCACTTTTCCTTCAGGGCACTCTCTTCATCCTAGGTCATCTCATACTTTCCTATCGCATAAGCCAAAGCCTGAAAAGAGATTTCCCAAAAGCCTATCAGGAACCGATTTCATTTTGGGGTATTTTATGATAGATGAGAAAAACCAAGCCGTCCGGGGG
>NZ_AEDV01000072.1 GCF_000148545.1 Streptococcus mitis SK597
CTCTTCTTTCGGCGCTGGTGTTGCTGGCTCTTCCGCTTTCGGTGTCGGTGTCGCTGGCTTCTCTTCTTCCGGTGCCGGTGTCGATGGCTCTTCCACTTTTGGCGCTGGTGTCGATGGCTCATCTGCTTTTGGCGTTGTTGCCACTGGCTCGTCTGTTTTTGGCTCAGTTGCTGCTGGTTCTTCTGCTTTTCGCGCTGGTGTTACTGGCTTCTCTTCTTTCGGTGCTGGTGTCGCTGGCTCTTCCACTTTTGGTGCTGGTGTCGCTGGCTCTTCCACTTTTGGTGCTGGAGTTACTGACTCTTCAGCTTTCGCTGCCGATACTGCTGGTGTTTCCACAACTACTGGTGTCGTTTGTTTAACAGTAGTAGTTTGCTCTCCAGTTACAGTATTTGTCTTTGTTTCAACTTCATAACTTTGACAGCTACCAGAATTATCAATCGACACTCGCTGTCTTTTTACTTCTGTATTTCCATCTTTTAGAAAAGCCTCTTCGCTAAAATACAATTTATTATTAGCAAAAATCAAATCTCTATTTGCAATACGATTTATCTCAACCAAACTATCAACAGATAGCCCCGTTGCCCCACTAATAGCACTCAGTGTATCTCCCCACTTAATTGTGTAGTGTGACAAATTGTCTATATTTTGAATATCAGCCTTTACTTCTGCAACTGTTCTGGCTACCCAGACACCATCTTGTTCACTGGCTGACACAGTTGGAGCTAAGAAGCCCAACCCCAATAAAATCACACCTGTCGCAACAATTGCACCAGTTCTTAATTTTCTAAAGCCACGGAGGGATAATGTTCCTCTAACATTTGTTTGTCTCATAATGTTTATTTTTCCTCACTAATCTATATTTTCCAAAGTAGACCCTGCCTAGGCCTACTATCCTATGTTTGCGATATGCACAGGCTTCTACAGATTTATCTATCTATTTTCAAGATAAAGTTTCTATAGATTTTTATGCACAATTCCATATATAAGTTGTGAAATCCCTTTCTAATAAATTCAATAACTTTAGTATATCATATTTAAGTACTAAAGTACAAAGAAAGCGACTGAAAGCAATGATTTTCACCACTGCTTTCGGCTCTATTTTGTATTGTTAAATAGCCATTCTCTATCCACCATTCTTGAATAGAAAAACAAGATGCAGTCTCTATTTTAGACTAATTTTTTCAGACTTATTCGCTATCCAGCAAGAGCTCTTTGGGTTGTTTTCTGAGGAGATTGCTTGATGCAAGCGCCATAACGAGAACCACTAGAACTAAAGCAAGGACAAAGACGATGATAAAGTCTGATGTCTGAATGGAAATATCTAGGCTTGACAAGGTCTTGTTAAAGCCATCTACTTCTGCACCACCACCAAGGTTAGAGGCTTGAGCCGCCTTGCTAGCCTGTTTGGCAACACCTGAAGTCACATTGGCAAGGACAGTGTTTCCAATTGCACGGGCAGTGTAATTAGCTAAGAAGTAAGCAGAAACAAGAGCAGGAATGGCAATCAAGATGGATTCAGTGATGAATTGCCCCAAGATACTTGCCTGCTTGAGACCGATAGAGAGGAGAATTCCCACTTCCTTGCGACGGGCATTGATCCAAAGGCTGAGCAAGAGGGCAAGGAGAAGAACTGAGAAACTCAAGCTACCCCAGAAGAGGAGGTTGGCCATCTTGTACATACCAGAGATGGATTGCTCAAGGGCTGGATAGTTAGACGAACTCTTCACCAGTGTATAGCTCTTCCAGTTGATACCACTTATGCCATTCAACTCTTTCATAACATCATCCAAGTTCTTGTCCGCTGTTACAAAGAAGGTTGCGTCCCCATAAATAGCTGTGTCTTCTGTGTATCCATAAAGTTTTGCAGCAGTGTGAATGTCTGTGATAGCTGTATTTTCGTAAAGCTCTTGTGAGTAAGTTACTGCCGACTTATTATGGCCATCAAAGAGTCCCTTGATTGTCACTTCAACTGTTTCCTTGGCACCTTTTTCATTGTCTGCATCATAGACATTAGAGTCCAACTTGACCTTATCCCCTACTTTCCAGCCGTGTTTAGCTGCCAAGTCCTTGTGCAAGAGGATCTTGTCCTTGTCGTCGTTTGTTAGGTGCTCACCTTCAACCAGTTTATAAGAACCAGAAACAAACTTATCTTCTTTAGAAGAGTCATTGACACCAGTGATCATCAAGCTGCTTCCAAAATGTTTGGCACGGTCAGGTGTTAGATTTTTCTTGGTATCTGGCGTTTCGATGAGTTCATAGCCAGTCAAATCTCCGATAGCGTTGATGCGTTTAACATAAGACTCAATAGCCTTATTTTCGGTGATTTTTTTGATGTCTTCACCCTTGATATTCCCAGCACCACGTGGCGTTCCTTGATTGACGCGACGATTGATTTGCATGGAGAAGCTATTGGTGATATTTTTAAAGGTCTCCTGAGAAGCTTTGGCAGTAGCTCCCTTGATCGACAAGCCGACCAAACTCAAGCTCGCCATGAGGAGAATAATCAGGAAGATGACGATCGATTTGAAAAACTTCCTTGTAACATAGGCAAATGCGTTGTGTAACATAGATTCCCTTTCTAGATGTTGTTCTATTTCAATGTCTTATAACTTATATAAATTATTTTTTTACTATTTCCCTTAGATTGTGCGGACGGGAGCAATTTCCTGTAGGAATTTCATCCCTAATTTTTGAGCCCTTCGCCCTTTAATTTCTATGCTCAGGCTAAAATAGTTCCCCAAACTATTTTACTCTCAAAAATTCCGACCTTGATAATAACTTTGTTATTATCTAGGCTATCACTACTGCGGGAAATAGTTGTTAAAGACTCACTTCGTTTATTATTACTTTACACGTATCTGGTTACCAACTAATACTATTTTAAAGTTTAATAACTAGATTCTATATTTCAGTCAGTTTCTTATCCTTCAATTCAAGTGTAATATCTGACGCTTGTGCCACTTCTTTGCTGTGGGTAACGACGATGACACATTTACCTGTTTTCTGAGCAAGTGATTTGAGCAGTTCGACAATATCTCCAGCAGTTTTAGGATCCAGATTTCCTGTTGGCTCATCAGCTAGAATAACTGGGGCTTCCGATACTAAACTACGAGCAATGGCAACACGTTGTTGTTGGCCACCTGATAACTGGAGAACATTCCGCTTGATCTGACTTTCATCCAAACCAAGCTCAAGCAGTGTATCCTTGCTTGCCTTTTTGTTGACCAAGCGGATATTTTCCAGTGGAGAAAGATAATCTATCAAGTTATAATTTTGAAAGACCAGGGAAATATGGTGCATGCGATGGTAGGAATAGCCCTTCTTACGAATGTCCTCTCCTTGAAAAAGGATAGAACCTTCAACAGGACTATCTAGACCAGCAAGGAGAGACAAGAGAGTGGATTTCCCTGCTCCTGACTCCCCAATAATACTATAAAATTTCCCGGGTTCAAAATGATAATTGATCTGATATAGGACTGCCTCAGCAGTGTTCTTATAACGGTAGGTAACATCTTGTAATTGTAATAAAGTCATGATTTCTCCTTCTTAACTAATAGATGATAAAATTTCTTTCGGTGATTTTCTAAATAAGAATAGGAAACAAAGGGCTACAGACAAGCAACTAATCAACAACAGAAAGATATAGGATTCTGCAAATGATAGGACATTAGTTGATAGACTGCTTGCTTTAGCTAGCGTGTCTTGTAAGCTTGCCTGTTCTCCACTTGCTAGTAGTGTTTGGAGTAGGTAAGATGTGATTGCGTTTCCTACAACAAATGCTGGAAGCAAAGCTCCGAGAGATACCAAAACTACCTCTAAACAGAATTGTAGGAAGATCGAGCTTTTGCCTTTGCCAAGTGCCAGTAAAATTCCCACTTCGTAGACCCTTTCTCTCAACCAGAGAGACAAAACCAGAATTAGGGTCCCTGCTCCTGCTATCAACATCCCATAAAGGAAGATAGTCAGAAAGGTTTGGAAGGTGGCAACTGAGTCCTTGATTTGTTCAAAGGCCTTGTTTTCCTTTTCGACTTGATAGCCTTGATTTTCCAAGGCCAAGTTTTCTACCTGCTTCATGAGTCCGTCCATTTCCTTAGGATTTTCTACATAGAAGCGCGCTGCACTGACTTGAGCTTCACTATTTCCCAAAAGACTTTGGCTACTTTCATAGTCTGTAAAGACCTGGTTTTCACTGAAGTCAGAAGACAAGCCTGTGAATTTCTCCTGTTTTTTACCAGAAAAGATGCCGATAATCTCAAACTCCACTGTTTGTCCTTTGCCAGATTCTGACTGTCCAGCATATAAGCCAATCTTGTCATGAAGCGAAAGACTATTCTTCTTAGCCAGCTCTTCGTGGATCAAGATTTTCTTGGAATCCCCTTTTTGAAGGTGTCGCCCTTCTTTTAAGTTGAAAGCCGAACTGGTAAAGGTAACATCCTTGGATGAATCTTCAAGAGCCGTTAAGCTAACCAAATTCTTATCCGCAGCTGACAAATCATCACGCTCCACACTCTGCTCGCCACTCACCGCTTCCTTGTCTTTTAATTTTGCAATCGTCTCGAGTTCAGGAGTAACATTTTCCAGTCCCTTAATCTTGCTGACAGATGCTAGATCTGACAACTTGAAAGTCTGACCATTTTCTATCTTCTTAATAGAAAAAGAGGTATTGAGTGATTTGTAAAGATTGGTTTCAACTGTTTTGTTGGACTTCATCAGAGTCAAACAGGCTGAAATTCCAGCCAATAGGACCAATAAAATCAGAAATAAAATAAAACTTCTCAGTCGTTTTCTGCTGACATAAGCCCAAGCTCTTTGGATTGGATTCATTTGTCACCTCCATATTTGTAAGACTATTATAAAACCCAAATATGAAATGTTTATGAAATACGAAAAAAGAACTAGAATTCTCACAAATGAGTGATTTTTCTAGTTCTTTTTGATTTACAAAGACTTTATGCAGGGAAAGCTACTAAGGATCAGATGAGATCATCTATTTAAGCTTCCTCTTCATCGTCTTTTTTCTTTTTGGCAAATAGCAAACCAAATGCACCAAGAAGAGATAGAACTCCGAATGCACCTGTAGCACGGTCTTCTTGTGTACCAGTATTTGGCAATACTGCTTGCGGTTGAGAAACTGATGAATCAGTTTCTAACACTTCATTCGGCAATTGAGCAGGTACTTCAACTGTTTGACTTGGTTGTTCAGCCGGTTGAACAGCTGGCACCTCAGCAGGGGTGGTAGTACCGCCGTTGTTCGTGTTGCCACCATTGTTAGTGTTAGCACTATTGTTAGTGTTGCCATCATTGTTAGTGTTAGTACTGTCGTCAGGACGTGGAGCAGGCTGA
>NZ_AEDV01000071.1 GCF_000148545.1 Streptococcus mitis SK597
AGCCTGTCCTGAGACAAGGCTTTGAGTTTCTTCATCTTAGGACCCAGCACTTTCATAAGAATCCAAGCCCCTGTCCCAGAGTTTAAGGGAAATACCAAAAAAGACAAGGGAAATCAACATCAAACCTCCGATGTTAAAGATTACATCCTTGTCCTGCAAAAAATAGCTGGCAGGATAGTAGGCCGTAAAGGCAAAAGGTACAATAAAACTGATTAACCAACAAAGAAATGAATTATAAATTGAAATGGGATACTTAGCAAAATCATTAAACATATAGAAAATGTAAATCATAGCCCCTGACTGCTTGGTCCAAAAAGCAATACTGGCTGTCGCGATTTTCAAGGAAGTATAAATCAAGGTCGCAAAAGGAATACAAACTAGGAAAAGCAGGAATTTTGGAAGAGTCCAAGCAATGCTAGTCACTGTTGTTCCCAGTAGGATACCACCGACCAAGAGTTCTCCCAAGGCATCAATCTGAAAGGTCTCAACTAGGATGTGAAAGAGAGGATTGATGGGACGAGTCAGATACTTGTCAAACTCTCCTTTTCGCACTAAGCGCTGTCCCAGAGCCCAGAGATTATCAAAAAAGAGATGATCCAATCCCTTGGGAATCAAGGAAAAACCATAGATAAAGGCAATCTCTTGAAAGGTCCAACCTTCTAGGGATGGAATATGTTGAAAGATGACATTGAGAAACAAGAGGTTCAAGCCTTGAGTCAAGAAAACTCCCAGGACTCCAACCACAAAATCCACCTTGTATTCCATGATCTGTTTGATGTATTGTCTGATAAAAATCAGATGCATGCGTTGATATTTTTTCATACTAACCTCCTTGAATGGTAATAAAGGACTGGACTCGTTTCCAAATCAACTGAGACAAGCCCACCATCACCAAGAGCCAGAAAAACTGCAAAGCGAACGCCTGAAGAATCTGATTGGCATCGTATTTCCCAACGATAATCATGACCGGAGTGTAAATCAAGGATGAAAAAGGCAGAAAGGACAGAATATCTGAAACAACCTTTGGAAAGAAAGCCAAGGGAATCAAACTTCCAGACATAAAAGCCACTATGGAAGTCTTGAGTAGATTGGAACCCCAAAGATTTTTAAACACAAAGGCTGAAAAACCAAAACAGATATTAAAGAAAAAGTTGATTAGGTAAGCTAGCGTTAAGCTAAAAAGATAAAGGACAGTTAATCCCAGCACTTCTACAATCCCTTGCCCAGATAAGATTTTCATCAAAACAATGATACTTAAAAATGGAAGACCAACAGAGATAAAAATCAACCACTTTGACCCAAGCTCGGTAAATAGATAAGAAGCCGCAAAATGCACTGGTCGCAACAAACGCATGATAATGGAACCATCCTTGACCTCCTCCCCAATCATAAAGGAGCTATCAGATCTGGTCAGAAGATTGGTCACAAAACTCATGATGATGTAGAGGGTGATATCTGCCATACTAAAGCCCTGAATCAAAGACTCTTGTGAGGAATCAAAGACAGCCTTCCAGAGATAAAAGGCCACAAAAGCCCCCATGACATCGCCTATCCGATAGAGAATAAAGTTGACTCGATAGGTAATCAACTCCTGAACCCCTGCATTAATAAAGGGTTTATAACGTCTCCACAATTTGACCATCTTAGAGCTCCTTTCGGTAGAACCGACGGATAATATCCTCAATATCCGTATCCACCATCTTCAAATCGCGGACTTCAAAATCAGACAAGGTTTGCTTGATAATATCAGCTGATTGGTAGCGAGAACTATCGAATTCAATGTTAAGACTATTCCCTTGTCTATCAATGATCATATCAGGCAGGCCTTCATAGTGAGAAACTAGGTGATTTTGATCTGGTAGCAGTTCAAAGGAGAGTGTCTTCATCTTGCCAAAGGTTTCCTTGAGCTGGCTAACCGTCCCATCAAAAATCTCCTGTCCCTTGTCAATCATAAAAATACGATCACAAAGTTGCTCAATATCACTCAAGTCGTGAGTGGTCAAGAGAATAGTAGTCTCTTCCTCCTGATTGATCTGAGTAATGGCTCGACGAATATTGTCCTTGACCGAAACGTCCAAACCAATGGTCGGCTCATCTAAAAAGAGAACCTTGGGATTGTGGAGCAAGGAAGCTGCTATATCCGCCCGCATCCGTTGTCCCAATGAAAGAGTTCGCACAGGGTCCTTGATAAAGTCCTTCAAATCCAAGACTTCATTCAAAAAATCCATACGCTTATGGAAGAGCGAGTCTGGTACATCATAAATCTCCTTTAAAACCGTGTAGGTCTCTTGCAGTGCCAAATCCCACCATAACTGGGTGCGTTGTCCAAAGACTACGCCAATATCTTTGACATAATCCTGACGATTATCCTGCGGAATCTTGCCATTAATCCGACAAAAACCAGATGTCGGTTTCAAAATCCCAGTCAGCATTTTAATGGTTGTCGACTTCCCAGCACCATTGGCCCCGATAAAGCCTAAAATCTGCCCCTTGGGAACCTCAAAAGTCAAATCCTTGACCGCTTCAAAGGTCTGCTTTTCAGGATGAATAAAGGAGAGTAATGCCCCTTTCAAGCCTGGTTCCTTAACAGTCTTCACAAAATTTTTCTGAAGATGTTCCACTTCTATCATTGCCATATCTATCTCCCTATGTAAGGAATAGCAACATTGTATTTTTTACTACAAATATTCTAAATCCTTACTTTCTACACCTTCTACATTTTATTATTACAAAAGGCTTTATACCAACCTATTATAGTCCAATAAAAACTAGAATGCAAGCGTTTGCCTATGGATTGTGAAATTATAGATTTCTCTCCCCAAATAATAGTTTTAATCCAAAATTCTGGTTTAGTAGTTTCCTTAAAACAGCAAAAAACCCACCCAATGGGCAAGTTCTATCTGTATTGTTCAGCTAGATTAAGCTTTAGCATCTGGAGCATAATGAACAGTTTTTTCCATGTTTCTTAAAAAGCTTTAATTATGATTTTGTAGTAGATTGAATAAGGTATGAACAAATCGATTAGGAAAGTCAATCTAATTTCTGGAAATATTTTTAGCAGTCGCAGTGTACTATTTTAGATTCAATCTACTAGATATAAGTTCCATGAAATAGAATATAATCTGACTAAATACGTATATGTCAATCGGATTTGTTCCCGATTTCAAACAGTAATCTGTCCAAGCTACTTGATTGATGTAACACTCTCAAGATGGTAACTGTATCCTTATCAAAACGATAAAACACTGAATAATTTTTTACTAGTAGTCGTCTAACTTTAATATCTAAACTGAGCAATTCCTCTACAATAGAACATCTTTCAGGAAATATTTCTAAGGTTTTAATCCCTTCTGCAATAGCTTCAAAGTGACTCATAGCAGTTTCCGGCGATTGAAGCTCATCTGCGATATAATGATAAATGGCTTCCATATCTCCTTCAGCTCTTTTTAAAATATTAATGGTTATTTTAGTCATACGTTCCGTTCCTTAAATTCTTTAAAGAACTCATTGACAGATCGAACATGACCGTTTTCTGCTTCATGATAAGCTTCAACCATCATTTGTCCAAATCGTTCAGCTGTCATTTCCTCTACATTCACTGATGAAGGTACATCTGGCAATGCAATATCAAAAGGGATTTTCTTCGTTAATGATACTTGTTTCAATAATAGTGTAACTAATGTTGATATCGGCATCCCAAGCTGCTTCAAAACCTGTTCAGCTGATTGTTTATCTAATTCATCAACTCGAACACTAATTGTAGCTGTTTTTCCCATTCTTATCACCTCACTTACAATTTGTACTGTAATTGTACAGCAATTTGCATTACTTGTCAATTAATACTCAATGAAAATCAAAGAGCAAACTAGGAAACTAGCCGCAGGTTGCTCAAAGCACTGCTTTGAGGTTGTAGATAGAACTGACGAAGTCAGCTCAAAACACTGTTTTGAGGTTGTGGATAGAACTGACGAAGCCAGTAACCATACTTACGGCAAGGCGACGTTGACGAGGTTTGAAGAGATTTTCGAAGAGTATAAATATTTTCTGAAAACGAAATACCACTATTACACTGTTGAAAGATTAGATTAGCCTATCCGATAAAAAAGCAGTAACACAGAGAACTATTGACCATGAAACGCTCTCGTAATCCTAACCCCTATGTGTAAACAAAAACCCACCCAATGGGCAGGTTTTGTGTATATTGTTCAGCTATATTAAGCTTTACCTTCTGAACCGAATACGTCGATACGTTCTTCAACTGATGCTTGGATAGCTTTGACACCGTCAGCCAAGAATTTACGTGGGTCGAAGAGTTTTTTCTTGTCGTATTCTGCTTCGTTTGCTTCGTAGTCACGAGCAAATTTACGAGTTGCGTTAGCGAATGCGATTTGGCACTCTGTGTTAACGTTAACTTTCGCAACACCAAGTTTGATAGCTGCTTGGATTTGCTCATCAGGAATACCTGAACCACCGTGCAATACGATTGGGAATCCAGGAAGAGCTTCTGTCAATTTTTGCAAGTGGTCAAGGTCAAGACCTTCCCAGTTAGCTGGGTAAGGACCGTGGATGTTACCGATACCAGCTGCCAAGAAGTCGATACCAGTTTCAACCATTGCTTTAGCGTCTTCGATTGGAGCCAATTCACCTTTACCGATGATTCCGTCTTCTTCACCACCGATAGTACCAACTTCAGCTTCTACTGAGATACCTTTAGCATGTGCTTTTTCAACAACTTCTTTAGCCAATTTAAGGTTTTCTTCAACTGGAAGGTGTGAACCGTCAAACATGATTGAAGTGTAACCAACTTCGATACACTCAAGTGCATCTTCGTAGTGACCGTGGTCAAGATGGATAGCTACTGGTACAGTGATACCCATTGATTCAACAAGGTTAGCGATCAAGTTGCGAGCAACTTTGTAACCACCCATGTATTTAGCAGCACCCATTGAAGTTTGGATCAAAACTGGAGCTTTTTTAGCTTCTGCTGCGCGCAAGATAGCTTGAGTCCACTCAAGGTTGTTTGTGTTAAATCCACCAACTGCATAACCGTTGTCACGAGCTGCTTGGACAAATTTTTCTGCTGAAACGATTGCCATTTTATCAGGCCTCCTGTATATTTTTATGGGACATCCCATTTACATTGTTCATTTTATCACTTTTTGACAAAAAAATCTAGTTTTTCCCGCAGTTTCGATTGAATTTCTTCTAGCTTCATCTATGTAAACCCTTTCTCTCCCTAGTCTTGGACAACTTTTGGAAAAGCTATAAAGAAGGTTAAACGATTCTCCCCCATCTCAAAACGATAAGGTAATTTTTCATGTTCTAATAGACTCTTAACCACAAAGAGCCCCATCCCAGATCCCTTGGCCTTGCGACTAGCATTGTCAGAAAAAGACTGGGCTAGTTTTTCTTGTTCCTCTGAGCTACAGCTATTTTCGATAAAAAGTTCCCCTTCTCTTTCTCCAATGCGAACTAAGCCACCTGGAACAGAGTGCTTAATGGCATTACTGATGAGGTTAGAAAGGATTAACTTCATAACTGATGGGTTTAGATAAGCCTGCTGATGAGTCAAACTATTGTCTATATGGAGCTCTCTATCCTTGGCTAGTAAAGCATAATCCTTAACCAGACTTTGCGTCATCTGGTGTAGGTCAATTGTTTCCCTATCATCTCGCAATTCTTGCACAGACGAGAGAGAAAGTATCTGGAGAACGTGGTGATTGAGCTCATCCACAATTCCTAAGGCTACTCCCAAATAGTGTTCTCTATCCTTATAACGCCCGATATTTTCTTTCATATTTTCAATTAGGATTTTCAAACTAGCCAGAGGTGTTTTCAATTCATGAGAAGCCCCTCTTAGGAATTCGAC
The DNA here is from genome assembly GCF_000148545.1 of Streptococcus mitis SK597. Classification (GTDB taxonomy): domain Bacteria; phylum Bacillota; class Bacilli; order Lactobacillales; family Streptococcaceae; genus Streptococcus; species Streptococcus mitis_C. The sequence goes on from NZ_AEDV01000071.1 coordinate 5,870, forward strand.
CTTCATCTTTTCCAGCTGGAGAATAGCTTCGTTTTTGTCATGCAAGTCCGCAATGACAGTCAAAAGATGCTGGTAGAGGCTATTGATTTGTTCCTTGAGATCACCAATCTCATCCTTCGAATCCACGCGCAATCGCACTTGGGCATCCAGTTCCATCATCCGACGGGTCACCCGCTTGATTTCCAAAATAGGGGCAACAATGGTCCGAGCGTAGATGTAAGCAATCAAGAGGGAAATCAGAAAGGATGCCAACAAGGTATAGGGAAGAAATTGGAGACTAATCTGCTCTGCTTCCTTTTGCAAATCCATGGACGCTAGAAACTGGAGAGTCATGGTTCCACCGTCTTGTGTTTTCACCTCCCGTTCCTCAATAAAAAGCGAGGTGGTCTGGCGGTCTGTATCCAGAGGAAGACTGTCCTTGACCTCCAACTTGTCCTCAGTCATCTCTCCCTTGACTGCTCCCTTAATCTCACTGGTCTGGGAATACAGGTCTAAGACTTGCTCAATACTTTGCCTATCCTTTCCTTCGAGTGACCGGGCAATAGCTGTCGCTTTCTGACCAATGGTTTCCTGACGGTGACTCAGATAAGTCGAAGGAAAAAGAAAATAAATAGCTAAATGGAGACAGACGACCAGAACACTAAAAATCGAGAAGGTGTAGATAAATATCTTTGTAAATAAACCTGTTCGTTTCATTTTCGCTCCAATTTATAACCAACATTGCGCACAGTGAGGATACAATCCAAGTCTAGCTTTTTCCGCAATTCCTTGATATAGACATCAATGACACGATCAAAGGGAACCTCATCTGTCGCTTTCCAGACGGCATCGATTATCTGAGATCGAGTCAAGGCTCGTCCTTCATTTTTCACTAAATAATCAAGAATTTCCAACTCTTTAGCATTGATAGCTACTTCCTCACCTGCGAGGCTTGCACTGTAGCTCTCAAAATCCACCTTGGTATCCTTATAGGAGAAGATTCGTCCTGTGTCATAATAGCGCTTGAAAATCGCGTCCACCCTTACTTTTAAAAGGGAGAGGGAGAAGGGTTTTTCCAGATAGCCATCTGCCAGAGAAGCAAAGGCAGTCATCTTGTATTCCTCATCCTGAAAGGCTGTTAACATCAAGACAGGAACCTGACTGGTTTTACGAATCTCAGCTAGCACTTCCAGACCATTGAGCTTGGGCATCTGGATATCTAGTAAAACCAAGGCTACCTCATAGCTGGAAAATTTTTCTAAGGCTTCTTGTCCGTCCGCCGCCTCAATGGTTTCATAGCCACAATCTGTCAAATAGTCACTGATCCCCTCACGGATCATCTCTTCATCTTCTACAATTAAAATTTTCATACTTTAACTGCTCTCTATTTTTTATTTTTCTTAGAATAAATACCTACTCTATTTATTATAATCTCTTATTGGCCTTTTGTCTTTAAGAAACTTGCTTCTAGATAAAACAAAGAGAGCCTATCGCTCTCTCTGCTCACATTTCACTCCCTATGGAATGAAAATTATTTAGTTGCTTTTGAAAATGTTACAACGTAGTTATAATCTTTCCCATTAGCTTGATAGACATAGTCCTCTTTGAAAGTATAGCCGCGTTTGCCCAACTCTTCTTTCTTAGCTTCAACTTGGCTCTTGACTGCTGCTTTTACTTGATCATCTGTTGAACCTTCCGCGATTTCAAGAGGAGTTCCATTGATATCTCCTAAAAAACCTGCAATATCTTTCATTTTATCAAAGTTATAAAATACATTTACTTTGACCTTTTGAGGAGCTGGCTGTTCTAGACTTCTACGATTTCTGCTAGCCCGTGGTTGAACTGCTGGAGCCATTCTGAAACCTGAAGTTCCTGTAGCCTCCTTAGTGAATGTGACAACGTAGTTATAATTTTTCACAGTAGTATCTTGTTCAAAAATAATGTCATTTTTCACATAATACCCTCTAGCAGCTAGGTCTTTTATCTTGGCTTGAATTTTTTCTTTTACTAATTCTTTTGCCTGTGCTTCACTCGTTCCAGCAGGAATTGTAACAGTGTTATCTTCTCCTGGGTCAGATAGGAAACCATGAATATCTGGCATTCCAGCGAAGTTATAGCTAATATTTACAGTTCCATCTGGTTCTGATGTTGAACGTGCTACTCTTCTTGCTCTTGCTTGAACTGATGGAGCATTTCTAAAACTTGAAGTCCCTGATGATGTTGTTTCTGGTTGTGCTGTTGGTGCTGATGAGTTATCTGTCCCTTCTGCTGAGGCTGGTTGCGTTGCTCCTGAAGGTGCTTCTCCTGAACCATGTCCTATTGCTGTACTACCACCTTCAATCGTAGTTCCATCATTACGTCCATTTGATAAATTATCTTTATCAAAATTTGGTTTTGTATATTTTTCACCAGATATTTCAAGAGAATTAATTATATTTTGATGTTTTTCTGTAAGTATTAATGCCTCTTCTTCATCTTTAGCATTTTTAATGTCATCTACTGCATTCTTTCTTAACTCATATAATTTTTCTTTTAATTTTTCTTTTTCATCTGGATTTTCAATCTTTTCAATTTCCGCTAGTTTAATATTAACAACTGCATCAATATTTTCTCTTATGCTATCCTGTTTAGTTTCCTCTAATAACTTTTCTTCTTCAGTTTTCGGTTCTGGAGTTACTGGCTTCTCTTCTTTCGGCGCTGGTGTCGATGGCTCTTCCAC
>NZ_AEDV01000070.1 GCF_000148545.1 Streptococcus mitis SK597
ACGCTGACGTGGTTTGAAGAGATTTTCGAAGAGTATTATTTTCCTTCTTTATCAGGAAAGAGGTAACCAATACCTACACAAGCCAGCACACCTGCTCCAATCACCAAGCCACTTGAAATTGGTAACAGGTCCAAAATTGCATTTGCGATGATAAAGGCAATAGTTAAACACATCAGACTAGCCTTGTAATCCTTTTTCAAAAGATTCTCTAGTGTGAAAAAGAGGAACAAACCTACCGGAATCAATGACCAGAGGTTGACATTAAAATTTGGCCATCCAACAGAACCAAAATACACTACTGTCGCTGCTGCTATTAAAAATACAATCCCCAATAATTTTTTCATTTCTTTATCTCCAATTTCTTTTTTAGGAACTTGAGTTGTCTAATACTGCCCCCCTCACGTCCCTTACAAAAATCATTATAGCAGAGGTCAGTTTCAAGTACAAGCTCTTTTGTCTATCTGGTCTCTATCTCGGTCTAAGTGGTTGAATAATAGCGATAAAATAAGGAATCAGGTAAAAAACTTCCTTCCAAATAAAAAGGAATTAAGCAACCAAACGCTACTTAATTCCTTGAAATTGTCTCATCACCTCTATTAGCCTTTAAATTTTGATAGACTCTATTTTCTAATCAATGTGACCAATATTGTCAATACTAATCCTCTCAATCAATTCATTAGTTGTCGAAACTAAGTCCATTAATAAATCCAAAAAGAGTATTAATAGTAAAGTAAAGTAAACTAAATAATTGAGTTATAAATGGCTATTTTCACAAAATTGTTTCATCATCATACTATCTCAGTACATAAACCATTTTTTCATCTATAGCTTTTGTCTTCATCTTAATCTTTTTTCTTCAATCCAAGAAATGCACCTACAGTAAACATTATTCCGGCAACTAATGACGTGAAGACTTCGCTAACTGTTCCGGTTTTTGGTAACCTATCATTGTTAGTAGTTGATTTACTATCAATATTGGTATGTTTATTATCTATGTTCTCTGGTTCATTAAGATAAACTTCCTTCTTATTTTCAAAGTCTTTATCATTTTCATCAGGAACTGTAGCTGTGACATCCTTAGTTGAATCAGATTTGTGTGAATGATTTTCTCTTTGTAAATCCTCCTTTTTGTAATTTTCATCTAATTGACTATGATTTGCTTGCACCTTATCTTTCTTTTTGGATACATCAAAAGTAGGTTTATTTTCCTCCTCCTTTTTCTCCTCTATTTTCTTGAATACAGGTTTTATAAGGGTATCTTTTGATAGATTAATAACATAGCCAACGTCTTTTTTCCCTTCGACACCAGAAATTTCCCAGCCATCAAATTGATAGCCTTTTTCTAATCCACCCTCATAGACAGGTAAAATGAAATCTTCTTCCGACACTATCATTGAACTCATTTCTTTTCCATTTTGAATGGTCACAGTTACCATCTGAGGTTTTAGTTCGCTCACCTCTCCCGTATCTTTGTTTAAAATGAATTCTTTTACGGTCGTATTTCTTGCAAAATCTTTTGCAACAATCTTAATATTTAGTGTCTTATCTGTTAGTTGTTTAATATCATCAAATGATTTGTATTCTTTTCCATTTACATAAATATGTTTGTCTTGAATCTCACCATCGAATCCATTATTTCTTTTATCATTGATATTAAAGACTACAGATTTTCCGTCAGCATATTCAATACTAGTATTTCCCTTAGGATCAATGTTTACTTCGGGTTTGACATTATCATATAAAAATTGATAGTGTACTCCAACCGCTTTCGCATTCAAATCGCTATAGCCAGTTTTAAGATAAACATTTCCATCCATATCTGTTACCTTATCTGGGAATCCGTTTGCTTTATAGTCTTTCATTCCCCAGTCCATGATGTCACCGTCTTTAACATTAAGCTTAACGTTAAAATCTCTAGTGTTATCAATGTGTAAATCTCCGTAGATTAAATAATTATCTACAACAGATTCATTAACTCTCAACTCCCAGTTAAAACCACCCTTATCAGAAATCTTACCTCTTAAATAAAATTCTGGATTCCGTACATAAATTTTATTAGATTTAGATGGATTAAAGTAGTTCTTGTCCATTGAAAGATTTACTGGTTTTGCATCAATAAATAACGTAGAGCCATCTTCTTTTATAGCTTCTACATTGGACTTATCTTCTCCTGTGTACTCTTTACCATCCTTGCCATATAATACAAGTTTAGAAGGATCTGTTACAAGATTTCCATCTTTATCGATTGCCTCCCCTTTATCGTTCATTTTAAATCTAAACACTTGATACCTTACAATGTTAAAGCCGTCCAAAGCCGACATTAATACTGATTGAGTACTTCTTCCATCTTCAACATTTCTACTATCAGCATAAATTATTTTTTCTGATAGGACTCTTAGATTAGGATTGGCCTTTTGTATTTTTGCTATATCTTCCTGGCTATAGACTCCATTTCCTTCTAACATATCCGTTTTTCCAGGATTATAGGTAGTCACTTTTAGTGCATAGCCTTTTCTCAGAATGATATTATCCTTTAATAGATATTGTTGTTTTTCTGAATCAGAATAGATTTTACCAGATTCCATTTCAGTTAAATTATTTGGTTTATTCTTTGAAAGATCTCCTTCTCCTAATTCTATTACATTCCCATAACTTGATGCATAGGGATATTCTGTCTTAGTTTCCTTATTTTTTTCAGGCATTCTAATTTTAGTTTCAGCTTTTATCTGATCATCATCTTTCACAAAGAATCTCATATCTCCTGAAAAAGCTAATCCATCCACAATATCATTAATATTAGCGTATAAATCAAATGTCATCGTTTTTGAGTGGGAATCATACTTGGTCGTTTTGATTTCTATCGATTTATAGTTATTACCATAATATACCTTGGCATTTTTAGAAACATTACTTATCTTTCCAAGAATTTCAAAGTGTCCATCTTTAGATGGGCTTAGAACACCATAAATTTTTGATTTTATTTCGTCAAGTTTTTCAGTTTCATATTCTAAGGCACTACCATCGTCATAAGCAATGATATTTCCCTTATCATCGTATTTATAATCGTATTCTTCTGTTCTCTTACCAGTTTCACTTGTAAAGTCATCAACTTCTCTAAATTTCTTTTTAATGAGTTTCTTCAAGTCTTTACTTTCAAACTCTCTAATTGTTGAAATAGTTTTATGAATAGTCAAGCTAGATTTTTCTTCGATAGACTCTTCATTGTCTTGATGATTTTCTTCCTCAGTTGTATCTTTTTTAAGACTATCCTCTTTTCTATTTTCTAAATTTTTAAATTTAGATTCTGCAATCTCTCCAAGCTTTTGATATTTAGATGAATCCTGATCAGGATCTACTAGATAATAGGAAATCATCCCATTTTCATCAGCATGATCAGCAAATTTAATTCTATGAATCTTTGTGAAATTGCTAGATCCATCTAATGCAATGACTTCAATAATTTTTCCTCTTAAATCTCCTGCACCATTAATTTCATAAATGGTATTTCCGTCTTTGTCAAGTTTCCTATTTCTTCCTTGACCCTCACCTGCGTAAGTTACTTCAAGATTTTTCTCAACCTCTCCATCTTCATTAACCAGAGCGGCGCCAGCATACCAAACCTCGTTTGCAATCTCGTCAAATTTTTCAGGATGTTCTTTTTGATCTCTTGCAAATAGAGTTTCATTCTTGTATTGATCTTTTACCTTGTGATAAGTATCCTTTGTGATCAGCTTAATTTTTTCAGGATTTGAAAAATCAACCGAAACAATCTTAGGAGCTGTGTTATCAATTTTTACAGGAATATAGGAAACCTGCCATGGGTAATCTTTGGTTAATCTATATTTAAATTTATAGAAATATTGACCTTCTGCAATCGGTTCAAATTGACCTCTTATCTTAGTAGCAGGGTCTTGGTTATCCTTACTCTCTGGTGCATTTTCTTCTCTACCTCTAGGGTTATAGATGAGTCCATCCCATTTCAAGTCGCCCCAAACTTTTAGTTTAGAAGATTTGATTCCCTTTGCATCATTTCTCTTAGAGTTTAAAATTCCTTTAACAAAGTGTTCTCTCGAAATGACTTTTAAGTCTCTTTGATTTTCTCCCTCTTTATTTGTATTTACTATTGAAATCAATCCTTCTTCTGCACTTCTTAATACAAGTGGAGAAGGTGTTAATCCTCTCTCAAGTTGAGCATCTTGAGGATTTCCATTTGAATCTAAAGGATAAATTTTGGCAATATTAGAACCACTTGATGATGGTGCGTTGATCCCTTCGTTATTGAAAGCAAACAATTCTGGATTTTGATCTAGGGATGTTGTATTTTTATCTTTTCTATTTTGTATAACTCCTGCTGGATTAAATTTATCTATACCATGTTCTCCACCAATTCCCTTATTTAAGGTTCCTGGAATTTTTGGTTTACCATCATCATCATAACCTTCCATTGTTTTTGATTTTGATCCTTCTTCCCAAGCCCATTTATCAAGGATTGGTTCCTTGTTCCAATCCCCAGCAAATCCCATTAGGGGCATTGATAAAGAAGGTTGGAAGTTTATTTTCTTCCCGTTGGAGTTCAGAGCTTCCATTTCTTCCACAGACTCAAAATGAATAAATGATTCTACAAATTTATTTTTGTTTTTAGCCTCTCCAACGTTTATAACCACATTTAAATCAAAGCTAGAATTTGGGCTTATAGTGAAAGTATCATGCTCAAATGTGATATTTGCTCCTTTGATTTTTTCTGGGTGGATTTCTGGAACAATTTGCTTACCATCTGGAGATTTTTCATCTTTGTATGTTTCATCCAGTTTTAGTCTATCAGTTAGAGAATCTGTAGTTATCGCTGATGCTGAAACTTTAAAGGTTAAAGGTCTGTTTGATGTATTGTGAAGCTTAACGGTAAAGTATTTTTTATCTCCTTTTATTTCTTTAAGGGAAATAGAACCATAAGAGTTTACCAAACCTTTAGAATCCGTGTTCTTGAAAGTCGCTACGACTTCATTTCTCAAAGCATTGGCCACATTAATTAGCCCTGCTCCCTGTTGTCTAGGTGATGCAAAGTATTGACTTTTTTCTTTCCAAGACGTTGCGTCCATCATAGGCCGTGCAGTATTTTGTAGGGCAAGTTTTGTAAGACTTGTAAGGTCTATTTTGTCATCTCCCTTAAGATTTTTCAATACAGGTCTTTCAAGCATTTCCTTTAACTTTGGTCTAATCAAAACAGTAGAAGCTGCTACGATTGGAGTTGCCATACTAGTCCCTGACATATAACCATAAGTTGATTTCCCATTAATGACATTAAGAGTAGATTTAATATTTTTACCAGGTGCTGAAACATCAGGTTTTAAAAGTAAATCTGTTCTCGGTCCCCAAGATGTGGATCCTGCTGGAACGATGACATCTTCTTTATACAATTCTTTGTCTGTGTCAGGTGCAAACTTAAAGTCAATCTCTTTTTCGTCACCTACATTCGGTTTATTAGAATTGTAGCTTGCCATATCAATTGGATAGTATTGATCCAATTTATCTTTGAAATCTTCCTTACTATTTCTTTTAACTTCAGTTTTTTTATCAGGGTTAATCATGTTCCATAACTTTACACCATCATCTCCTGAAATTGAAAATACTTGACTAGTAGTTCCTTCATCCTCCTCATATCCCATAGCTGGGAGCTCTGTCCAATTATCTCTATTGTAGTAATTTACAGTATTTACAACCATAATGGCGCGTGCGCCCTTATCCGTTGCTCGTTTAAAAGCATTTTTTAAATCCTTGGTATAAATTCGATCCATTACTGCAATTTTGCCCTTAAGATCCAATCCTATCAAATCTTGGTCTTGACCTTTGCCTATATATACAAATTTCAATTTACTAGGAGCTTTTGAACCATCTTCGTTTGTTATGATTTTATTCTTATCGAAAAAGGCCCCTATATTTCTATATTTAAAACTTTCTCCACCTATGTTAACTTTATCAAACTCAACTGTTTGATTTTTAGCAGAAGCAACTGCTATCGCATCTTCATGTGCTGCAGTTCGCGTTACATTTCCAGTGTCGGTCATTTTCAGATTATTATTTGCCACTAAATCCCATGAAGAACTTGAAGCAGAAGTCGCATAGTTACCCGTAGCTACAACCATTGGAATGCCTGCTTTTCTTAATGCTCTAATAGCCTCCCAATATTTCTCACCTACAAGACCTGTTCCTGTAAAGCCAGATGATACCGAAACAACATCGACATTGTGTTTGATTGAATCTTCAATAGCATGAAACATTGTTTCATCTCCTGCGAAGCCAGATCCTGCGTCAGAGTACATTTTATAAGAGAAGATCTGTGCATTAGGAGCAATTCCATCTATTCCGTTAAAGTTTTTAATATCTTTTTCAGTATCATTTCCCGCAAGAATCCCTGCAATATGCATCCCATGTGGATCAAAATAATCGCTCCCATCATCAGCTTTTTCTACAGTAATTTTACCACCATTATAATAATTGAAAGCATGAGGGATTTTATCACTCAACCAGAAATTTTTATCAGTACCTTTTAAGTCTTCTTTTTTGAATCTCATTGAGCCTTTAGCATCATCATCAATCCTCATGGCCTTATGCCTATAATCTGTCCCGGTATCGATATTTGAAATGACCATACCTCTACCATCAAAATTTTTACCAAATGGAGCATTGATAGACTTTAGGTAATCAATTGCCTCTTCAACTCCAATTTCCTTTCTAGCATGATTCATCATTGGCTGGACTTTTTGTGATCGTTCAAGCGATGAGATACCTTCTATTAGTTTAATTTTGTCCAGATTATCTGGAGTTGTTTCTATTGCAACACCATTAAAAACCGTATCATAAGTATATAAAACTTTTGTATCCTTAAGATTGGATAATTCCTTGATTGCTTTTTCTCCAGATTCTTTATCTTTAAATTCAGCAATATAGACAAGTTTATCCTCTTTTTTGGGACTTTCTGGGTCTTTACTTGCAGACGAGTCCGCTTTATCTTCTTGGGATTGATTGGAATCTTCTTTGATTTTTTCTTCATTGCTAATTTTGTTATCTATCACAGATTCTTTACTAACAACTTCTTTTTCCTCAATAACCGTTGTTTTCTTCTCTTCAGTATCCTTTGAAGTTTCTATAACATTATGAATATCTTCAAGTTTTTCTTTGTTTTCGTTTTGTTTACCTACTACTGTTTCTTTATCAGATATATTTAAAGCATCTTCAGAACTAGGTGTATCTGCTAGGATTACCTCATTAGGGACATATGCTGCTAAAATAACTGCAGCTGTGGTTAATGACAATACTGTACTTTTTTTCATTTTAATTCCTTACATATTTATTTAACTTCCAATAGATAGTAAACTTTAACTTTGCTAGCCTTTGTTATAAAAAGTTTTACTAAGTATTATCTAGGAAATAGAGTAGTACATTTATATATAATTGTTAGCTCTCTGAAAATAGTATATCAATTAAAAATTTTTAAGTCAAGAAAAATTAATACGCATTAATTTATTTTTTAATGTATGTTAAAATTATAGAGTCCAAAACTTTCGTACTTAGCTTAGGTACATTATTTATAAACACATTCACACCATCAAAAATAGTAGCAATCAACTTAAAGCACTAGCAACATCACAAAGTCAAACATCATTAATGAAATATCAGCGCTATTAAATAATATAAAAAACCGCTAAGAATAAGACTTAACGGTTATTTTTCTACATATCTATTTTTTCAAATCCTCAGTCGTTTATCTACCTATAACCTAGGCTTTACGAGTGCCTTGCTCTAGCAACTAATACTCAATGAAAATCAAAAAGCAAACTAGGAAACTAGCCACAGGCTGCTCAAAACACTGTTTTGAGGTTGCAGATAAGACTGACGAAGTCAGCTCAAAGCACTGCTTTTAGGTTGTAGATAGAACTGACGAAGTCAGTAACATATATACGGCAAGGCGACGTTGACGTGGTTTGAAGAGATTTTCGAAGAGTATAAGCTAAATCGGCGATTACACTTACAGTATAGCACTCTGAGAATAGATGTCAAGGAATTTTCATCTCTAGTAGAAAAAGCCGG
>NZ_AEDV01000069.1 GCF_000148545.1 Streptococcus mitis SK597
CACGGTTGTTGGAGTTACCTTACCTGTTTTTGGATTAACTTCATAGGTAGTGGTATCAATCACATCGCGACCTTCAGAATCTTTAGATTGTTCAACCTTAGTTTTCGCACCAACTTTAACAATTGTCTTACCTGCTGGAGTGACTACTGGGTTGCCAACGTGTTCTGTGATATGACCGTCGTTTGGATCTACATCATAAGTGGTTGTAGTAACTGTTTTACCTTTTTTACCCTCAGTACGCTGATCTGGTGTACCAAAGTCACGAGTGCCATCTTTTTCATAAACCACTGCGGGTTCAATTGGTGTTTCTACTACTTTATCCTTCGCTCCCACTTTTACAACTCTAGCTATTGTTAGAGTTGCGACTTCTGGTTTGCCTTTTGATGGAGTTAGGGTTCCATTTACTGGATTTACGCTATAGGTTGTGGTGACTTTAGTTTTTCCTGCTTTCCCTGGAAATTGAACGGTATTAGTACCTTTTGGACTGTTCACATCTTTTAAATAAACTGTTGTGGGTTCAACTGAATTATACTCAACTATATCCCTCGCGCCACCTCTATTGACTACTTCTTCCTTCTCAGTCGAAGTAAGACTGCCAGTTTTTGAGTTTACTGTGTAGCTTGTTGTCTTCTTAACAACGTCGTCTCCTTTTTTAATGTATTCTACTTCATCCTTGGCTGCGACTTTGACAACTGTTTCTGTTGCCGGTTTCTTAACTACTGGTTGTCCTACATGTTCAATAAGATCTCCAGTGTTAGGATTGACACTATAAGTTGTTGTTACCGTCTGTTCTCCAGTTTTACCAGGTACTTCAACATTAGCTTGTTCTTTTTCGCGGCTTTCATCTTTTACATATTTCTTAGGTGATGGGATTGCTGTTGTTTCTACTTTGTCCTTCGCGCCACCTTTATTGACTACTTCTTCAAATGTTTTTTTAGTAATGTTTCTTGTATCAGGATCTTTCATACTAACAGTTGTTGACTTAATGATGTCATTTCCGCGTTTGCTATATACAACAGTTTCTCCAACTTTTTCTAAAGACTTAGCTGTAGTAATCTTAGGATTTTGAAAACCTATCCCATCTAAGGAAATTCGTTTCCCAGAAATAAACTCTGGTCGTCTATTAATCATATCGGCTTCAAAATAAGAACGGGAACTATGACCTCCTTTTGTATTTCCAACATTTATGACAACATCACTATCATTACTGACACTTTTTCTTATAGTAGAATCATTATTAACTATATAATGTGTCATTTTCCCAGACTTAGCTATGTTTTTACTATCTAAACCTTTTTGCCAAAACGCAGATGATGAGAACAGACCTGTCCTTACTTTTGGGGCATTAAAGGTTGTTCCTTTTTTTAAGACATTATTATAAAAGTTTCTATAAGCCCGCTGGTCTTTAGAAGACATGACTCTGCTGTCAGAATATGCCAACTGATAGGCTTCAACCATTGCCCGTTGTACTAAATATCCTCCTAAAGAGTGCCCTGTCAAATATAGATTGGTAATACTCTTATCTTTAGCCAGTTCACGCATGATATTTTCTGCATCGATCCCTTGTTGAGGATTGCTTCCTGTTCCCAGTGTTATATCAGCTCCTATATCTTTGGCATCACTTGTTCCACGAAAGGCTAATACTTGTGCAGTTCCATTTGGTAAATATGAGAAATCACTCTTTGTTTCATACAAGACAGCATCTAGTCCACTGGAGGTATGGTAGCTTTTCTTTCTTTTCCAATAAGGAGCTAATTCCTTATTCATCATCATATACTCATAACGTGGTCTAGTTTCACCATTCTTTTTATATAACTCTGACTCTGTTAAGGGTTTCTTATGATCCAGCACTCTATCAATATAATTATCATCACGGTAGGACAATTCCATGAACATAATCATATCGCGCTCGCTTACGTTCCATTTTAATTTTTCATCTGACTTTTCGTCACTATCAATAATACCATCACCATCAGTATCCTCTAGCAGCGGATGACTATTATATCCTACATACTTTTTCCCGCCTTTTTCATAAATATAAATTTCATCTTTATTACTTAGATAATCCTCATCTGTATAATCATTCGGCTTCAACTCAGGTCCATCTAGTAATAGGCTATCATACTTATCACCTTCTGAACCGATTATTCCTGCTTTGATTTTTTTAGCATCTTCCTCAGTCAATTCATATTTTTTAATATCGGAAGAGGGAACTGATGCTGCTCTCACCGCTGGAGTGCTTGATCTGTCTTCACCCACCACGAAAGTCCTTGTGGTCAAACTATTATTTTCTGTATCCCCAGATGTCTCAAGTTCTGTAGTTCTTGTAGATAGCATTGGAATATCTTTTGAAGATGGACTGGAAATATCTCCTCGATTCTCTAGCGAACTTTGAGCCTCTTCTTTTTTCTCCACAGTAGGGATCGAACTCTCCCTTTCAGAATTAGCCCCTATCTCTGTTACCAAATTATTTTCCGTAGAAGCCAAGACTCCTTGAGTCGGAGCAAATAAGGAAACCCCTATTAGTACAGATGCCACTCCAACAGAAAACTTTCGAATCGAAAAACGTTGTCGCTTATTAAAAATATCTTTCATTTAATCAAATTTCTTTCTAACTATTTTTCATACACAATATAGAAAACGCTAACATTTTCTGTTAACAAAATCATAATTTTTTCTTCTCATAAACTTTAGGAACTTTACTATACTTTAATACGTCACATTTTAAATCCTTTCAATTTTTAAATAACTATTTATTGTAATAGCTCAACCCAGTCACCCAGTTCATCAGGCGGGTTATTTAGGTTACGGACAGAACCGCTTATTTTAGACCACCAAACAACTCTGTAAAAAAGAACCGAGGTTATCTTTTTCTCTTTTATCATCTAGGTCCATTTCCCCATCCGTATGATAATCAATAACCTGCTGTTAAAATTTTACTACATTATAGAAGAAATCAAAATTTTGCACGCTCTATACTGCCATTATATAGCGTATTGAATCTAGAGTAGTACATTACAGTTGTTGAAACATTTCTAGAAAAAAATTGACTTTCTCAATCGCTTTGTTCACATCTTATTTCAATCTACTATATCACAAAGAGTTCATTAAAGGAAAAAAATAATCATTTCTTGATTTTATAAAAAACCAAGAAACGGTATACTGATTTTAATCTTCTTGAATCTCGATGACGATTTCTTGACCTTCTTGTTCTTCCACAACCACTTTTTCTTCCAGTTGTTCTTTGAAACTGTTCAAGGTCTCTTTAGAAGCTTCTGTCGCTTGACGGGCATATGATTTTGCTTGAGCAAGGACACTGTCCACAGTGATTTCACCTGACTCAACCTGTTCTTTGGTTTTCAGAACAAAATCTGTAGCCTGCTCCTTAACTTCTGTTAGTTTTTCACAGACCTGCTCCTTGGCATACTCAGGATCTTCTCTCAAATCATCCAGAAAATCTTGAGCCTGACTGCAAACTTGTTTGCCCTTATCGCTTGTTAAAAACAAGGCAAGAGCTGCACCTGAAACGGTTCCTAAAAGGATTGAGGATAGTTTACCCATAAGGATTCTCCTTTTTTATTTTTTGAAAAATTTACTTGCAAGACGAAGAGCTGACAAACTTGCACCAGTCTTGAGTGTTTTTGAACCAGCTGATGAAGCTTTCCTGCTCAAGACACGCGCATGGTCATTAAGGTCTGAAATAGATAGAGATAAATCTGCAACAGCACTAAAGAGTGGATCAATCGTTGCCACCTTGACATTGATATCATCTGCCAAGACATTGACCTTAGCCAGCAATTCATTGGTGTGATGCAAGGTCACATCCACATCTGAAGTCAAGGTTTTAATCGTCTTCTCTGTTTCATCGATAACACGGCCAAGCTTTTGTACAGTAATGATTAGATAGACTAAAAATACAATCAAAGCAAGGGCAACAAAAATATATGCAACTTCTAACATTTAGTTTTCCTCCTCTGTAATATAGAAAGGGGCCTTCTTTCGATTTTGATATAGAATGATAAAAATACCCAGTCCGATAAGGACAACTGATAGCCATTGAGACACTCGAAGTCCAAAGAACATGAGGCTATCTGTCCGCATACCTTCGATGACCATACGACCGAAACCATACCAAATCAAGTAGAAAGCCGTGATATGACCTCGTCTGAGATTCTTCCATTTTCGTCTAAAAATCAGAATCAAGGCAAATCCAAGAAGATTCCATAGAGACTCATAAAGGAAGGTCGGTTGACGGTAGCTCCCATCAATATACATCTGGTCACGAATAAAGCCAGGTAGATAATCCAGATTATCCACTGCTACACCATAAGCTTCTTGGTTAAAGAAATTGCCCCAGCGACCCAAACTTTGGGCAATCATGACGCTAGGCGCCGCAATATCTAGAAAATCCCAAGTATTGATAAGTTTACGATCAGCAAAGATATAGAGCACAAGGGCACCAGTAATCAAACCACCGTAAATGGCCAAACCACCATTCCAAATGGCAAAAATCTCACCGACATTCTGACTATAGTAATCAAGACGGAAAATGACATAGTAGAGACGAGCTCCTAAAATAGCCAAGGGAAAGGCTATCAAGATAAAATCTAAAATATCGTCTGGTATGATCTTCTTTCTAGGTGCTTCTTTCATGGTCAAATAAACCGCAAGAATTAAGCCTGTCACAATACACAAGGCATACCAACGAATGGCTAGAGGACCTAGATGAATAGCAATTGGATCAAGCATTAGGCACCTCGTTTTGAGCAATAAGATTTGTCAAGCGTTCTTCGAACAAACGCGTCGCATCAAAGCCCATTTCCTTGGCACGATAATTCATGGCAGCAGCCTCAATCACGACAGAGATATTACGACCTGTTTTAACTGGAATACGAATACGAGGAATAGATACGCCAGAAATTTCAAGTTCCTCTGCATTGTTTCCCAGACGATCAAAGGTCTTATGTGTATCGTAATTTTCCAAATAAACAGCCAGCTGGACTTGTGAAGAGTCCTTGACAGCACTGGCACCGTAGAGGCTCATGACATCGATAATCCCAACCCCACGAATTTCAATCAGGTGTCTCAAGATTTCAGCCGGTTCACCCCAAAGAGTAATCTCGTCCTTGGCAAAGATATCGACCCGGTCATCAGCTACCAAGCGGTGACCACGTTTGACAAGCTCTAGACCTGTCTCACTCTTACCGATTCCACTATCGCCCTGAATCAAGACACCCATCCCATAGATATCCATCAAGACTCCATGCACACTGGTCCGTTCTGCCAAACGAGAATCCAGATAGCTAGATAACTCTCCAGACAAACGACTAGTAGCCGTACGGCTGGTTAAAATGGCAATCTTACATTCTCTAGCTGCCTTTAACATCTCCTCTGGAACCACCAAACCACGGGCAACAATGACCGCAGGTGTCTCAGGTAGAAACATTTTTTTCAAAACTTCATAACGGCTGTTAGAAGGCATGCTGATCAGATAAGACCACTCCTTCATCCCCAAAAGTTGAATCCGCTCTGGCGTGTAGTAGTCAAAATAACCTGTCATTTCAAGACCAGGTCGCGTAATATCCGCTGTATTGATTTCCTTTTCAAGCAATTCTGGTTCGCCATAGACAATGTCTAGTCTAAGCTTTTCAATCACTTCTTTTACTAAAACCGACATCATTTCCTCCTTCAATCGAGTTCTTTTTACTATTATATCAAATTGTCCTTAGAAGTTTCAGATTTTTGCAGGCTTTGAAGTATTTATTTATACTCAATGAAAACCAAAGAGCAAACTAGGAAACTAGCCGCAGGTTGCTCAAAACACCGTTTTGAGGTTGTAGATGAAACTGACGAAGTCAGTAACCATATCTACGGCAAGGCGACGTTGACGTGGTTTGAAGAGATTTTCGAAGAGTGTTAAAAGAAAAAAGACTAGATTTCTCCAGCCTTTCATTTCTAATTAGAATTTTTTACGTTTACGAGCTGCTTCTGATTTACGTTTACGTTTTACAGAAGGTTTTTCATAGAATTCACGTTTGCGTGTTTCTTGAAGAGTACCAGCTTTAGTAACCGCACGTTTGAAACGACGAAGTGCGTCGTCAAGAGATTCATTCTTACGTACTACTGTTTTAGACATTTTTTTCACTCCCTTCAAGTTCAAGATCTATTCTATTCTACACATAAAAGTAATAATTGTCAAGAAAAAATGCGGTTTAATTTTAATTTTTTCTTCCATTTATACAAGAGTTTAAAGCACTCAGATAGAATAAACTGAAGGGTTTCGTTTTTTATTTTTCAAGCAAGCTGAGCGCTTCAGCATCCGCAATAATGGTCACATCAGGGTGATTTTGGAGGCTACTTGCTGGTAGAGACTCAGTAACTGGGCCAGACACTGTTCCAGCGATGGCTTCTGCTTTTGACTCACCGTAAGCAAAGAGAAGGATTGACTTGGCATCCAAGATATTTTTAATCCCCATTGAAATGGCTTGGGTTGGAACGTCTTCAATTTTGTCAAAGAAGCGCGCATTAGCTTCAATAGTAGACTGGTCAAGCTCTACAAGGTGTGTTTGACTGTCAAATGGAGTACCAGGTTCATTAAATCCGATATGTCCATTGCGACCGATTCCCAAGATTTGGAGGTCAACTGGATGGTCAGCCAAAATTTGATTGTAGCGTTCTACTTCTTCTTCAGCATTGTCCTTAACCCCACGAGGTAAGAAACTTTCTTTAAATGGTTTTTGGTTAAACAAGTTTTCTTGCATGAAGTAACGGTAAGACTGTGGGTTGTCCCCATCAAGGCCTACATACTCATCAAGGTTGACACTGGTTAGATTTGAAAAATCAAGGTCACTTTCAACAATTTCCTTGTAAAATTCAAGTGGGCTACTTCCTGTCGCAAGTCCTAGGGTTTGAGCGCCGTTGGCCAATTTTTCCTTCAAAATCTCAAAAGCAACTTTTCCACCTTCGATTTGGTTTTCAACTTTAATAACTTTCATCTTTTTATCCTCCGTTTCAATCTATATTTATTATATGGTATAGACCAATTTTTGTCAAGTGAAAACGATTTAATTTCTAAAAAAAGAGCGTCCAAACTTGAAACATGTTATAATGGATAGGATTAGAACTTAGAAAGAATGAACAGATATATGAATACAGCTGATTTTGACTTCCACTTACCCGAGGAATTGATTGCCCAAACGCCTCTTGAAAAACGGGATGCCTCTAAACTCCTCATTGTCAACCGTGAGACGGGAGAAATGCAGGATAAACACTTCCACTCCATTATTGATATGCTGGAACCTGGTGATGCCCTTGTCATGAACGACACCCGCGTTCTCCCTGCCCGCCTCTATGGACAAAAGGAAGAAACTGGAGGTCATGTGGAACTGCTCCTGCTCAAAAATACTGCCGGAGATGAGTGGGAGGTTCTGGCAAAACCTGCCAAACGCCTCAAGGTTGGTACTCGTGTCAGCTTTGGTGATGGTCGCCTCAGCGCTGTCGTTACGGAAGAATTAACTCACGGGGGCCGCATTGTCCGCTTTGAATACCAAGGAATTTTCCTAGAAGTTTTGGAAAGTCTGGGAGAAATGCCATTACCACCTTATATCCACGAAAAACTGGATGACCGTGAACGCTATCAAACGGTCTACGCTAAAGAAAGTGGCTCTGCTGCAGCACCAACTGCTGGACTTCACTTCACCAAAGAACTGCTGGCAGAAATCCAAGCTAAGGGTGTTCATCTAGTCTATCTGACTCTTCATGTCGGACTCGGAACATTTAGACCTGTCTCTGTTGACAATCTGGACGAACACGAAATGCACTCAGAATTCTATCAGCTTTCTGAGGAAGCGGCTGTCACTCTTCGCTCTGTTAAGGAAAATGGTGGTCGTGTCATCGCTGTCGGAACCACTTCTATCCGCACCTTGGAAACTATTGGTTCCAAGTTTGATGGGCAAATCCAAGCAGATTCTGGCTGGACCAATATCTTTATCAAACCTGGCTATGAATGGAAGGTCGTGGATGCCTTCTCAACCAACTTCCACCTGCCAAAATCAACTCTGGTCATGTTGGTTTCTGCCTTTGCCGGCCGTGAATTGGTATTAGATGCTTATCACCACGCTATTCAAGAACACTACCGCTTCTTTAGTTTTGGCGATGCCATGTTTATCTATTAATTTTTACAATCAAAAAAGCGCATATTATCAGGCAAAATCCTTTGGTGCTCTAAGCTTTCTAATGATAGACAAAGTCTGAAAAGCTCTCAGAATCGTTGTCTCAGCACCAAAAATACGTGAAATTTGCATAATTAAAATAAATTTCAGGGGGAGTTATACAAAAAAACGACGATTTAAATCGTCGTTTTACTTAGATAAATATGCAATCTTTTTTTGAAAATACGTCTATTTATTTTTTATTGTTTTTTATTGTAGAGCAGACCCAAGCGAATGAACATAGGTTGTAAAAAGCAAATGAAAAAATTGCGAGGATAATAGCTTCTGTGTCTAAATAACCCATTTCGAGACCTTTTTTCAACAACAACAAGCCTATAGTTTCGATAACGATCAAATATAAAAATATATAAAAAATTTTCGCATTAAGCATATTGTTACCGCTTTCTTTTTATTTGGTTTTATTGTATAATAAAAGTTGAAAAAAATCAAAAATACAAAGGAGTTTCCGTTATGTCTAAGATGTCTAAATGCATGTGTTTGCTAGCTATGTCTGTTTTCTGTATGTCTAGCATTTCCCCGTCGCTTGCTGTTTTTGCTGATGATAGCTTATCGGCAAACTCTAAAGTTGTATCTGGTGAGACTCAGTTTAAGAATGGCTCATCAGTGCGGTTCGGAGATACGCAAGTAAATATTTTAAGTGATGAAGTTCTTGAGGTGGTCAATCCAGATGGAAGTGTAGACACTATTGAACAACGTGCTGATGGTGTCTATATCAATGGGTCATTTTATATGGATTATCAAAAGAATGAAATCGACCTAAATATATCTTTTAGATCATACGATCCTAATGTTTGGAATTACGTCAACACAATACATGGGAATAAACTAGAAAACACATTCGCTAACTTCATGGCTGATGCTGGACTAAGTTTTATAATTGGTAAGATAGGTGCTGTATTGGGAGGTCCATGGGGTGCAATAATTGGTGGAGCATTTTGGGGTATACAAGCTTATCAGGCTTACTTGGATTCACAAAGTCCATATCCATACTACATAACAAGTACTTATATCCATGTTGCTCAAAGAAAATGGAAGTTTATCACTGAATACTATAGAAACTCAAACTATACTGGGTATGTAAAAACCGAAACAACCTACATGAATTTCTAAAATATAAACCCTGCCTAGATATAAAGGTAGGGTTTATATTTTAGTTAATTGCTCAAGTAATTTGTAAGCATAATACTTGCGAAACTCTATTTGTTCAAGCGGTTCAAAAGCTCTTGTTTTTTATCCTCAGGCTCAGCTCTCCTTTGCTCGATTTCTTCACGTTTTTGGGCGATTTCTGCTTGCGCCTCGGGAGTTTCCAAAGTGCCTTGCGACTTGTGAAATTCTACTAGCATATCAACGATTTTTGGGTCTAATTCGTTGACATAATCAGGATTTGACCATTTCGGCACGTTGCTTGCAGGTGCTTGCTTTTTGCCGCCTTTTTGGGGCGTTTTGGCTTGTTGTTCAGCTTTCTGACTATAGTTGACCTCGTGGAATTTTCATATTATGCGTTTTGTAATGAATTAAAAATTCGTTAGTCTTTTCTAAAATTCAGATCTTTCAAACTCTGCACACTGGCATTGATCACCGCACCGACAATCAAAATCTTAGCGATGAGAATAAACCAGAACATCATGACCACCACGACAATAGAACTGAAAAAACGGACATCCACTAGGTGATTGACATAATTGTTAACATAGACTGAAAAGATATTGAGCAGTAAGGCCAGAGTCAATAAGACAAAGGCACTACCTGGTAATACATGTCGAATTCGTCGCACCTTAACATTAGGCAGAAAATAATAAAGCATGACCAAGATGGCAAAAATCAAGGCATAGACCAAGGGGCCTGTCAGGTCTTGCAGATAATCAAAGAGAGGACTATCCGATTTCCAATAGCTTTTGACAAGGTTGAGGAGCATACGGCCAAAGACACTCAAAAACAGAGCTAAGGTAAAGAGAATCTGCAAGCCAAAACTGACAAACAAACTCATGAGTTGATGGGAAATCATTCCACGATTTTTTGCTACTCCGTAAGCTTTATTAAAGGCTTTCTGTAGGAAATTCATGGATTTTGAAAAGGTCCAGAGAGCTGACAAAACCGCAAAACTCAATAAGCCCGTTGAAGGTTGAGTCAGCACTTCTGTAATAATCTTTGCAACCACATCATACATGGTATCAGGCAAAAATTCATTGACAACCTTCAAAAAATTAGAAACTGGAATCTGAAAATAAGGGAGGATATTGACCACCACCAAAAGCAGGGGAAAAATCGAAATCAACCAATAGTAGGCTACTGCGACACTGGTCAACTCACTATCTGATGCTTGATAATAATGCAAAAAAGCTTTTACTAAAGGTTTGTCTATCAGCTCTTTCCACCACTTTTTCATGTCACACTCCTTCACTCATAATCTTGATTAATTTCTTCTTACCAATTCCACCATATCATAAGGCAGGGTATTGGCAGCTTCCTTCAAGGAATAGTTCTCTAAGTTATTCACATTTTGTCGTAACTTCTTGGCATACTTGGTCGTAATCAATCGTTTCTCTTCATATTCGAAAATCAACTTACGCTCCAGATAATAGCCTCTCAGCATTTCATCGATATTGTTGGGTTTGACACGATTGATAACCCGTTCGACAAAGGCACCACTGGTGATGATAGCTGTTTCACGAAGACGAGAATCCTGCATGAAGCTAATCAAGGAACTCTTATAAACCCCTTTTAGGTTCTCCAAACTTTCGATAATCATCTCTGTATTTTCTAGATAGAGTTCTGCAATTTGGTCATAGTCAAGAGCTCTGAGTTTCTGTGATTCTTCATTTTTCCAACTGCGGAAGGTCTTGCCTAAGGTAAAGACTTCATGCAGGAGAAAACGTAAAATCCGCAAGGAAACAAGGAAATAATAGGTCAATCGTGAAGCAAACTTGCGATTGATACCTTGTTCCATGTTTTTCAAATAACGTTGGTAAACTCGATAGGCACGCTCGCTCATCTTGCCTTCCTCGTAGGCTTGTTCCAGACCATCACTTTCAATACTGAGGATAAGAAGTTTCAAGGCCTCCCAGTCCTCTTGAGCCCCCTTATTTTCTTGACTCAGGATGAGATTTTCAATACGTCCATGATAATTGTCAATAGCCGCATAGAGAGGGAGCTTATTTCTGGTATCTTCCAACTCTTTTTCCAACTCTAGCGTTACTTCATTCAAAATGCCAATATGCATGAGATAATCCTTGCTTTCTTCCTGTTCATCAGAAAGATGAGGCAAGACCACGAGGCCTGTTAAAAAGCTAACA
The DNA here is from genome assembly GCF_000148545.1 of Streptococcus mitis SK597. Taxonomy (GTDB): domain Bacteria; phylum Bacillota; class Bacilli; order Lactobacillales; family Streptococcaceae; genus Streptococcus; species Streptococcus mitis_C. Next base: position 11,525 of record NZ_AEDV01000069.1, read on the forward strand.
AGTGTCACCCCTGCGACAAGGAAAAGTAAGAGAGGATACTCCTGCTCTAGATTACTTGGTATCAAAAGAATCGTCGCAATCGACACGGTTCCCTTAACACCTGAGAAGGTCAAGAGAAGCATATCCTTCATATACTTATTTAGCTTTTTCTTGAGACGTCTGGTTCTATAGGCATAGTAGCCATAGATCATGACAAAACGAATAGCAAAGAGGACAAAGGTAAGGGCTATAAGAGATCCCAATAAAAGTAAGGGATTATAGATTGGATTGGTCAAGATAGGCTCTGCTATCATTTCCAACTCCATCCCTAAAATCACAAAGACAGAACCGTTCAGCATAAAGTTCACTGTATGCCAGACCGTCTCGGTCACCGTATCCACTTGGGCTTCGAGGAGCGTAATTTTCTTAAAACGACTTGCCTTTAAAATCCCAGCAACTACAACGGCAATAATCCCTGAAACGTGGACTTCTTCTGCCAGGAAGAAGGTTATCAAGGGCAAACTCAATTCTAATAAAAGTTCGCTGGCAATATCCGTTGCTCGTACACTAAGTAAGAAACTATGGAGGAAACGGTTGGTCATGGCTGTTAAAAAGCCAATCAAAAAACCGCCTAGGATTGAAAAGATGAGCGAACTACTCGCTTGCCCAAGGGAAAAGGCTCCAGTTGTCCAAGCTGTCAAGGCCACCTGAAAGGCAACCAAGCCAGAAGCATCATTCAAGAGTCCTTCACCCTTAAGGATATTGGACACGCGCTTAGGAAAGCTAAACCGCTCCGAAAGAGAGGCAAAGGCCACCAAATCCGTAGGGCCAAGGGCTGCCCCAACAGCCAAGCAAGCTGCCAAGGGAAGACTGAGCCAAAGAAGATGGGCCAAGCCACCCAAACTCAGGGTCGAGATGAAAATCACTGGAAATATGAGATAAACAATGATTCGCCAGTGTTTTAAAATAGCCGTAATGTCCGCTTCTTCCGACTCTCTGAAAAGCAAGGGCCCGATAACCAGTGCCAAAAACAACTCCGTATTGAGGTGAAAGTCGGTATTGGGTAAAAAGAGACCAATCACAATTCCCAAAAGAATTTGCACCAAAGGGAGAGGCAAAAAGGGCAGGAGCTTATTGGTTGTACTTGATACAATCAAGACCAGTAAAAATAGGATGAGGTAAATCAGTAATTCCACGCTATTCCTCCTTAATCTTTTTTACAACAGGATTCAAATATCTCCTTCTGCTCTTTGATTTTTTGGTCAATCTTGGAACAATCTTTATGCTCAATTTTTCTCTGGCACCGTTCCATCTCAAGAGCAACTAATTTTTTCTTGATTTTAAGCATTTTTTTGCTCATATGCGCTTGATCTAGCACGCCCACCGCTCGTTCGTGGTGGGTTGATTCAACAAAATTTTGGCGCATGGCATCCAGCTTTTCACGTAGGTATTGTTTATCCATGTCTATATCTCTCTAATTTTTCAATCATCACTAAAAATGGTGGGTTGTTGACTTGGTTTAAAGTTCGGTAAATGGCAGATGTGTACTCTTGTTGGTTCAACTGGCTAACAAAATCCAAGACAGCATCCCTCTCGAGGTCGCCTCCTTCATGACCATAATAGATCATGATAGCAATCCGTCCACCTTTGACAAGTAAGCCACACAACTTTTCTAATGCTTCAATCGTTGTCTGCGGTCGGGTGATGACAGACTTATCAGCTGATGGCAAATAGCCCAGATTAAAAATTCCTGCCTTGGCTTCTGTCACAAACTGATCCAATGTCTCATGGCCTTGCAAGATTAACTGGGCATTTGTCATTCCAGCCTGGTCCAAACGCTCTTGGGTCTTTTCCAAGGCTTGCTCCTGAATATCAAAGGCATAGACTTGCTTAGCTAGCTTGGCTAAAAAAAGGGTATCGTGGCCATTTCCCATGGTCGCATCCACTACGATATCGTCCTGAGTTACTACCTCAGCCAAAAAATCATGTGCCATCTCAAGTGGTCTTTTCATTTTCAAACTCCTGTTTTACAGCCTTGCATCCTTGAACGCTTCCACGACGCCGCATCTCCATCTCAATGCTGTTGAGCACTTCCCATTTATTGAGGCTCCACATAGGCCCAATCAGCATATCTCTAGGTGCATCTCCTGTGATTCGATGGATGACAATATGCTTTGGAATGATTTCCAGTTGGTCACAGATGACCTTAACATATTCGTCCTGACTCATCAACTGCAAGCGTCCTTCGTGGTAATCTCGTTGCATACGTGTATTAGTCATCAGGTGAAGCAAGTGCAGTTTAATCCCTTGAATATCATTATCAGTGACACAGCGACGGACATTTTCAAGCATCATCTCATGGGTTTCACCAGGAAGTCCGTTGATCAGATGGGAAACAATCTCAATCTTAGGATACTTTCTCAAACGCTTAACCGTTTCCACGTACAACTCATAGGAATGGGCACGGTTAATCAGATCAGAGGTTGCTTCATAAGTGGTCTGCAAGCCCAATTCAACCGTCACATGCATGCGCTCCGATAACTCAGCCAAATATTCAATGGTTTCATCTGGTAAACAGTCTGGCCGTGTTCCGATATTGATTCCTACGACACCTGGCTCGTTGATAGCCTGCTCATAACGCTCTCGAATCACTTCCACCTTTTCATGGGTGTTGGTAAAATTTTGAAAATAAACCAGATACTTCTGAACATCCGGCCACTTGCGGTGCATAAAGTCAATTTCCTTATAAAATTGCTCACGAATAGGCGCATCCGGTGCTACGATAGCATCTCCAGAACCTGAAACCGTACAAAAAGTACAGCCTCCATGAGCCACAGTCCCATCACGATTGGGACAGTCAAATCCCGCATCAATAGGGACTTTAAAGGTCTTTTCTCCAAAGAGTTTTCGATAATAATCATTCAAGGTATTATAAGATTTCATAACCTTCATTATAACAAAAAACACCCACAATCTCAAAAGCCTGACTTTCCTATAAATTCCTCTGTTTCTCGTTTCCATTAGCGATTTTTTATGATACAATATGGGTATGATTTTAATGAAATTAGCATCTATTTTATTATTGATACTGACCTTAGTCGTCTGCATTATCATAACCAAACTTTTTAGATTAAAAAAACTAGGACGAAACTTTGCGGATTTGGCTTTTCCAGTCTTGGTATTTGAATATTACTTGATTACAGCTAAAACCTTTACCCATAATTTCCTCCCTAGACTAGGCCTAGCCCTCTCAGTCCTAGCCATTATTCTCGTTTTTTTCTTCCTTTTGAAAAAACGTAGCTTTTACTATCCTAAATTCATCAAATTCTTCTGGCGTGCAGGATTCTTATTAACCCTTGTCATGTATATCGAGATGATTGTTGAATTGATGGCTCATAAATAAAAAAATGAAATCGAAAACACCTCAATCAGACTAAAATACAATGATTGAAGTGTTTTTCTTTATATCTTTTTTAATAATTCTTATACTCAATGAAAATCAAAAAGCAAACTAGGAAGCTAGCCGCAGGTTGCTAAAAGCACTGATTTTAGGTTGTAGATAG
>NZ_AEDV01000068.1 GCF_000148545.1 Streptococcus mitis SK597
CAGTTATTATTTCCAGTTTAAAATAGCATTCAAGCCATAGTGATCACTCACTTGCGGACTCTTGTTACCATCAAATACGACATGTAAATTTTCCACCGCTAACTCTTTGGTAGTAAAGACATAATCGATTCGAAGGGGTTCTGTATTCCCCTTCCAGCCATCAATTTCTGGTGGAACGGTATAGCTACCGCTTTTCTCTTGAGCAACTTCAAAGGCGTCTTGTAATCCTAATGGACTAGCTAAAATAGCTTGGTAGCCTTCCTGACCAGCTGGATTATTGAAATCTCCAGCTAGCAAAAGCGGCTTGTTCAATTCTTTCAAGACAGCCTCAAATCGTGCCCATTCTTCTTGGAAACCTTTATCCCACCAAGAAAGGTGGACACTTGCAACTGCAAGCTCCTTACCATCAACTGCAGTTTCAGCCAAGGCAACACGACGAGTATGATAGTCTGTTGGATCATCCACATCTGAAACTAAAATTTCTCTGGCTTCAATAGGTGTTTTAGACAAGATAGCTACACCTTCATGGTAGCGATCATAACCGATATGGTTATAGGCCCAAGTCCAGTAGTAATTTTTCCCTTGCTCAGACAACTTTTCAACCAAGAGTCTAACATAGTGATCTTGGTGAATAGGCTCAGCTGCTGGCAAAGATTTATAAAGATCATTGACCTCCACCTCTGGAGATGTGATCTCCTGATTGATTTCTTGGAAACAAATCAAATCATAGTCCTTTTCAAGAATATCCTCAAGCAAAATCTGGAATTTTTCCTCTGCTTCTTTCTCCATCCAACTGTGAGTATTGAGTGTTAAAAATTTCATGCTTTTCTCCCAAAATAAGAGGTTGGAATACAGCTTCCAACCTCAAGTATATTACAATTCTACTTTAGCAACTGCTGTTTTAGCTGCAAGAGAACCTGTTTTTTCTAATTTAACTGATTTAATTGCATCACCATTTGTGAAGACAACTACTGTTGAAGTTTCACGTCCTGCTGCACGGATAGCATCCAAGTCAGCTGTGACAAGGAGATCTCCTGCTGCAACTTTTTGTCCTTCAGCAACATGAACTGTAAATGGTTTACCTTCAAGACTCACTGTGTCCAAACCAATGTGAACCAATACTTCAAGACCTGCTTCAGTCACAATACCAAGAGCATGTTTTGTTGGGAAGATGCTTGATACAGTACCTGAAACTGGAGATACAATGTTTCCATTTGCAGGTTCTACTGCAAATCCATCACCCATCATTTTTTGAGCAAATACTGGATCTTTTACTTGTTCCAAAGCAACAACTTGACCGTCTGCTACTGAGTAAACTTCCTCAGTAAGACCTTTGAAGTGAACAGTGTTTTGTTGTGCTTCAGTCATTTGGCTTGGAAGAGTTTCAGGAATGATTTCACCTGAATCAAGGATATCTTGGATATCAGATTTCAATACGTCAGCTTTTGGTCCGTAGATAGCTTGAACCCCTTGTCCTTTCATGACAAGACCCATAGCTCCTTCTGCTTTCCATTGCTCTGCATTTCCTACTTTATCTGCATCTTTAACAGTTACACGAAGACGAGTCATACATGCATCAACATCAACGATGTTTGCACGTCCACCAAGAAGGTTAATAATGTTTACAGCTTGAGAACCTGCTGCAACTTTCACTTCGCTGCTAGATTCTTCTGAACCTTCAGCAGTTTCGTAGTTTCCGTTACGCCCTGGAGTTGCGTAGTTGAATTTTTGAATCATGAAGTTTGCGATAAAGTACATGATTACAGCAAAGAGAACAGTTACCCAAATGAAGTTAATGATATCCATACCGATACCAGCACTGATTGCAATAGGTGTACGAGTCAAGAACTCGATTGAACCGAATGAGTGCATACGTAGGTTTACAACGTCAGCCATAGCGAAGGCAGCACCTTGAACAAGTGAGTAAACAAGATACATAGGTGTTGCTACAAACATGAACATGTATTCGATTGGTTCAGTAACCCCTGTCAAGAATGTTGCAAGAGCTGTCGCAATCATCATACCTTTGTATTTGTGTTTCTTGTCAGCATCAACATTACGGTAGATAGCCACAATTACACCCATCAAGATACCGAATGAACCGATCATTTGTCCAACTTTGAAACGAGCTGGGTGAACAGTATCTAACAATTGTTGGTAGTGACTTGCATCTGTACCTTTAAGGTTAACAAGGTCTGTTACCCATGCAAGCCATAGTGGGTCTTGACCAAATACTTGACTACCTTTAGCTGCACCAGTTAAGACATCATAAGTACCACCAAGAGCTGTGTAGTTCATTGGGATAGTCAACATGTGGTGAAGACCAAATGGCAAGAGCAAACGTTCCAATGTACCATACAAGAATGGTGCAAGAATTGGAGCAGTTTCTTGTGAGTTGGCAATCCAGATACCAAAGCTATTGATACCAGTTTGCACAAGTGGCCAGAAAGCAGCAAGTACAATTGCAGCAATTATTGAACGAAGAATAACTACAAACGGTACAAAACGTTTTCCGTTAAAGAATGAAAGTGCATCAGGAAGCTTACGGAAGTTGTAGTATTTGTTGTAAGCAGTTGCCCCAATAAAACCAGAAATAATCCCTACGAAGACACCCATGTTCAAGGCTGGAGCTTCAAGAACACTGATAAAGTAATCAGCAACTTTGATTGAACCACCAAAGAGAGTAGTTACCATAGCATCTGGATTTTTTAACATATCGCCTGATACACCAAAGATTGTACCAGTGATACGGTTAATCAAGATGAAGGCAAGACCAGCGGCGAAAGCACCACCAGCACGTTCTTTAGCCCAGCTTCCTCCAATAGCGAGGGCGAACAAGATATGAAGGTTAACGATAACTCCCCAACCGATTTGCTCTAGTACACCACCAGTAATAACGAGTGGTGCAAAGGTTGGGTTAATCATCACGATAGACTTACCGATTGAAATCATCAAACCAGCAGCCGGCATAACCGCGATAACCACCATCAAAGCCTTACCGAATTTTTGCCAAAATTCGAAAGACAAGACATTTTTGAATGTATCTTTCATCATTCAAATCTCCTTTATTTTTATTTAGGCAAACGTTTTACGAAAACGTTTGCACCTTTTATGATTTAATTATACCACTTTAATTTTTTTTGTAAAGGCTTTTATTCAAAAAAATCCTCTTTTTTCAAAAATTTTCTAGGTGCTAAATTTCAAGTTCAAGTTAGCTATCAAGAAGTCTTCTCTGGGGGACTTCTTGATACACTTCGAAAATCTCTTCAAACCACGTCACGTCGTCTTACCGTATATATATGTGACTGACTTTCTACAACCTCAAAACAGTATTTTGAGCATTCTTTGGCGAGCTACCTAGTTTGCTCTTTGATTTTCATTGAGTATTAGAACTCCCTTTTCAAAAACTCTTGTAGCAAAAAAAGGAGATCACTTAATCTCCTCATAAAAGTAGCTATTTATCTAAATCTTCAAGAATCGACGCATGGAAATTCCTGATCCCAGTGAACCAATGAAAATTCCAATCACAAATAATAGGGCAATCATCAGAGGAGTAAATACCTCTGGCGCAATCATAGAAAGATTTTGTCCGACCAACGATTTGTTGACAGATTGGTAAACCATTCGATAAACAATAAAGACCAACACTGATGGCGCAGTTGCTCCAAGCAAACCAATGAAGGCACCTTCAAGTAAGAAAGGTCCACGGATATAACTGTTCTTAGCACCAACCAAGCGCATGATTTGAATTTCACGACTGCGAGAAATAATGGTAATACGAATGGTATTTGAAATCAAGAAAACTGCAATGAAAATCAAAAGTCCTGCAATAACTAATCCCCAAACACGAATAAATGATGCTAGTTGGAATAGGCGTTCTGTATTGGCACCACCATCCTGAACCTCAGACACACCTTCAATTTTTTTAGCATCTTCAGCCACAGTTTTTACATCACTTGGCGTATTGGTATCAACGATATAGGCATCATAGAGAGGATTAGCATCTCCTTCAAAGATTTTCCAGTTGTCACCCATTGTCTCGGTTAATTTTTCATATTGTTCTTCTTTACTTGAAAAAGTAACACTCTTAACAGTAGACATCCCCTTCAAAGCATTGTATACCTTGTGGTAGTCATTATTTGTAACAGTTTGACCTTCTTTTTCAATAGTCTCGCTATTATCAGCTACATCCTTTCGAATATAAACCATCACTCGAACATTATTTTCAATATCTGTAGCTAGTTTCGCTGTATTGAAAATAACAGAAGCAAATATGGCAACCAAGGTCAAAGTAATCATGACTGAGCTGACAGCAGCCACTGTCATCCAACCATTTCGTTTCAAACTTTTTAGTGATTCAAATAAATGGCGAAAAAATCTACTAATCATCGTATCCATACTCTCCTTTTGATTCGTCACGAACGACACGGCCATTTTCAATGGCAATGACACGGTGGCGCAAGGTATTTACAATCTGGCTATTATGAGTCGCCATCAAAATAGTTGTCCCTTGTAGGTTAATCCGTTCCAAGAGATTCATAATTTCCCATGAATTATCCGGGTCCAGGTTTCCTGTTGGTTCATCGGCTATCAATACTTTGGGATTATTTACAATGGCACGTGCAATCGCAATCCGCTGTTGCTCTCCACCTGAGAGCTCATTTGGGAAAGAACGAACCTTGTGCTTCAACCCAACCAAGTCTAAAACTTCCATCACACGTTTTTTGATATTACGGCGATTTTCCCCGATTACTTCCATAGCGTAAGCAATATTTTCATAGACAGTTTTCTTTGGCAAGAGTTTATAATCCTGGAAGACAACCCCAACACTACGACGTAGAAGCGGGACGTCTTTCTTTTTGATCTTAACCAGATTAAAACCAGCAACTGATAGGCTTCCTTTATCGATTTTTACTTCACGATATAGAGAACGAATGAAGGTTGACTTCCCTGCTCCTGAAGGTCCTACAATGTAAGCAAATTCTCCCGGTTGAACGCTGACCGAAACACCGCGTAGGGCAGTCGTTCCGTTGTCGTATTTTTTGACGACATCTCTCATTTCAATGATTGACATGTGAGTTCCTTTCTTTCTTAGCTGATTCGCCACTTGAGATAGGCATCGATAAAACCATCTAGGTCTCCGTCCATAACCTTATCTACCTGAGCAACTTCAAAGCTAGTTCGATGATCTTTTACCATAGTATAAGGCGTGAAGACATACGAACGGATTTGGCTTCCCCATGTGATTTCTTTTTTCTCACCCTTGAGGGAATCTACCTCCGCAGCTTTCTTCTCTTGCTCCATTTGATAGAGCTTAGCCTGCAACATCTTCATAGCTCGATCTCTATTTCCATACTGGGTCCGATCCACTGTTGATTGGACAACAATTCCAGTTGGAATGTGGGTTAAACGTACACCTGTTGAAACCTTGTTGACGTTTTGTCCACCGGCACCACCTGAACGGAAGGTATCCATCTTGATGTCATCTTCCCGGATTTCCACTTCAATGGTATCATCCAATTCTGGCATTACTTCCACCGATGTGAAAGAGGTATGGCGACGTTTGGCAGAGTCAAATGGCGAGATTCGCACCAAACGGTGTACACCCATTTCCGACTTGAGAAGACCATAGGCATTAGGTCCTTCAAATGATAAGGTTACCGACTTAATACCAGCTTCATCTCCTGCTTGGTAATCCAATACTTCCACTTTAAAGCCTTTAGCATTTCCATAGCGAGTGTACATACGAAGCAACATATCACCCCAGTCCTGAGCCTCAGTACCACCGGATCCTGGATGGATTTCCAAAATCGCATTATTATGGTCATAAGGTTCTGACAAGAGCAAGGTCATCTCGTAACTGGTCATCATCTTATCAAGTTCTGATAACTGCTCAACCAATTCTTCATGCACCGACTCATCTTCAGCTAAAAAGTCTAATAAAATTTCGACTTCATCCTGTAACTCTTCCATTTTTTGGAAGGTGTTGTAGGTGTTTTTTAATTCATTTAATTCTTGCGACGTTTTTTGGGCCGCGATATTATCGTTCCAAAAATCAGGTTCTGTCATCTTATTTTCCAAGATGGCAATCTCTTCCTCTAGACCTTCTAGGTCAAAGAGACCCCCTGAAAGAAGCTAATTTTTCACGATTTGCGTCAATTTTTTGACGGATTACTGAAATGTCCATAAATACTCCTTTTTTATATCATTTCATTATAGCATATTTTATCATTTCTTTCCATCTTTTGCTATAATCCCTTTTTTATGAAAAAAGAAGCCTTTCGGCTTCCCTTCTTACAAGACTTTTGCTGAAGTACGAGTAATTTCTTCTACTTGAATATTCTCTGATTCAAATTTTTCTTTCAAGGCTGGTAAATCAATTGAGCCATCGATTTGAACTTCGATAATCACCTTACCATCTTTACGCGGAATATTGACTGTATGCGAGATATTCAAATTTTCTTCTGCAATCAAAGAAACAATCTTTCCGAGGACACCAACTTCATTTTCCGTAACAAAGCGCACACGAATTCCTTCTTCTCCATAACCAGCAATTTCAAGAAAGGCTTGGAAAACGTCACGGTCCGTAATAACTCCGTATACTTGATGATTATCTACGACAGGAAGAATACCAATCTTGTTTTTCAACATCAGATAAGTTGCATCCTCTAGACTCGCATAGCCTGAAACAGTGACAACATCGCGAATCATGACATCTTTTACTTTTGTCTTATTTAGAAGATAATTCATCTCATAGATAGAAAGACTTGTTGCTTTAGATGGACTAGCTTGGGCAATGGTTCCTTCAGTTACCAAACCAACCAATTGATCATTTTCGATAACAGGCAAGCGGTGCAACCCTTGCTCTCTCATCAAATCTGCTGCATGAGATACTGTTGTATCTGGACTAATATAAACTACCTTGCGGGTCATAAAATCTTTAACTGCCATGAGACTTCTCCTTTTCTATTCTTATCCCTATTATACAATCTTTTTGTAAATCTATCAAACGCTTACATTTCTTTTTCAAAATTCAGAAAAGTATGAATAAGCTAGCAAAAAGAGCTCTAAAATCGAGCTCTGTGAATGAAGGATAGGTACGCTTCATTCGATTTTATTTCAATTATCAGAAGCTAACCTTCCAGTGCAGATGAGAATTGCTTCGCAATCTTCATCCGCCGACTAAAAAGGTCCCCCGGACTATAATGATGATTACTTCGTAATCTTCATTTGCAACCTAAACTAGTCTCCCAGACTATGCGAAGATTGCTTACGCAATCTTCATCTGCCGACTAAAACAATCCACTGGATTGTTTTAGCCACCTAGATATGCTTTTCTGACTTCTTCTGATGAGGCGAGTTCTTTTCCTGTTCCTGATAGGACGATTTTCCCTGTTTCCAACACATAGCCTCGGTCAGAGATTGCGAGTGCCTTATTGGCATTTTGTTCAATCAAGAGGACGGTTGTTCCTTGCTTCTGAATATCTTGAATGATATCAAAGATCTCTTGAATAAAGATTGGGGCAAGTCCCATTGATGGTTCATCTAAAAGAAGAAGTTTTGGTGTTGACATAAGAGCGCGTCCCATGGCAAGCATTTGTTGTTCTCCTCCTGAAAGAGTAGCTGCATCTTGGTTCTTGCGTTCTTCAAGACGAGGAAAGCGTGAGAAAACCTTCTTCAAGTTAGCTTGATTTTCTTCACGATTTTTCTTTAAGAAAGCTCCCATTTCAAGATTTTCCATAACAGTCAAGCCAGGAAAGACGTGGCGTCCTTCTGGTACTTGTGAAAGACCACCTGCCACGATTTTCTGAGCTGGCATTTTTTGGATTTCTTGACCTAAAAATTCAATCTTTCCTGAACTTGGTCTAACCAAACCAGACAAGGTACGGAGAATAGTTGTCTTACCTGCACCATTGGCACCGATAAGAGAAACAACTTCTCCTTCATTCACTTCAAAGCTTACATCACGGACTGCCTGGATCATGCCGTAATGCACAGAAAGATTATCAACTTTTAACATAGACATTAGGCTTCACCTCCTAGATAAGCTTCGATAACGCGTTTATTGGTTTTAATTTCGTCTGGAGTTCCTTGAGCAATCAAACGACCGTATTCAAGTACATAGATGCGTTCTGTTACTTCCATGACCAGATTCATATCGTGTTCAATCAGCATGATCGTAATCTTAAATTCATCTTTGATACGACGAATTAACTCAGTCAATTCGGCTGTTTCTTGTGGGTTCATACCTGCCGCTGGTTCATCTAAGAAGAGAATTTTAGGTTCCGTAGCGAGGGCACGAACAATTTCCAAACGACGTTGTTGTCCGTAGGCAAGATTTTTAGCAAGAGTCTCTGCATCACCATCTAAATCAAAGATTTTCAACAATTCCAAAGCCTTAGCCTTTAATTCTTTTTCACTCTTGTAAAAAGCTGGTAAGCGTAAGAAACTAGCAAAAACATGTTGTTTGTGATGATTGCCAAAAGCAATCAAAACATTATCCAAAACTGTTAAATCTTTAAAGAGACGGATATTTTGGAAAGTACGTCCAAGTCCCAAAGAGGCAATCTTATAAGGTGACTTCCCATTTAAAAGGTGACCATCTAGGGTTACTGTTCCCTCGCTTGGTTCATAAACACCCGTCAAGAGGTTGAAAAGAGTGGTTTTCCCAGCTCCGTTTGGACCGATTAGTCCAACCAGTTCCCCTTCGTTCAATTCAAGAGTCACATCTCCAACAGCTGTTAGACCGCCAAAATGTTTGGTTAACTGTTTTACTTCAAGTAATGCCATTAGTTTTGTTCCTCCTTCTTAGATTTTTTAAAGAAACGTGATAGGCTCAATTCCCATGTTCCAAGAAGTCCACCTGGTCTGAAAATCATTACCAATACCAAGGCCAAAGCGTAGATAATCATACGCACGCTAGCAACATCTTGGAGAAGCATATTCAAAATTCCCAGAACAATAGCTGAAACAATGGCACCTGTAATGGAACCAAGTCCACCAAATACAACAATGATCAAAACGTTGATTGAGTTGATGAAGGTGTAATCTTTCGGTACAACAGAGCCGATAAATCCTGCCTGAAGTGACCCTGCAATACTTGCAGTAATGGCACCAAAGACAAAAGCGATGATTTTAATTTTAGTTGTATTAACACCGACTGACTCTGCAGCGATTTCATCTTCACGAACGGATAGGGTTGAACGTCCAATTGGACTACGCAAGAAGTTCAAGGTTGCAATGGTTGTAATCACGACAAAGAAGTATACCATTTGCCAAGTTGTAAAGTTAGGAATTCCCAAGATACCTGCCGCACCATTTGTAAGGCTTCCGCCATTGATGATAAAGATACGGATAATTTCAGAAACACCTAGAGTTGCTACTGCAAGATAGTCCCCCTTCAAACGCAAGGTTGGAATTCCGACAAGTAAGGCAACTGCTCCTGAAAGCAAAGCGCCTATAATCATAGCTCCAAAGAAGGCACCGTAGGTTGGTGATTTAGAACCAATAATAGCTGCAGCATAGGCACCAATCGCCATGAAACCAGCATGACCAAGTGAAAATTGTCCTGAAAAACCAACGATTAAGTTGAGACCAACAGCAAGAATAATATTAATTCCAATTTGTTGTAAAATCTGTACATAGAATAGATTGAGTACTCCGACTGAAACCAGTACACTAATCAAGCCATAGCCAGCTAACAAAAGGAGTAACCATAGAATATTAACTTTTAAATTTTCCTTCATCGTTTACACCTTCTCTTTCACATTTTTACCAAGGATACCAGCTGGGCGGACAATCAAGATCAACAACAAGATTCCATAAACAATGGCATCACGGAAGTCTGACATTCCAAAGGCTGTCGCAAAGGTTTCCAATAGACCAATCACAAAGCCACCAAGAGCCGCACCAGGAATGATTCCGATACCGCCAAGTACTGCGGCAACGAAAGACTTAAGACCTGGAGTAACCCCCATCAAAGGCTCAAGAGAGTTATAATAAAGGGCAATCAGAACACCAGCCGCACCCGCAAGAGCTGAACCCAAAGCAAAGGTAAAGCTGATAGTACGATTTACATTGATCCCCATCAATTGTGCCGCATCGCTATCTACTGATACTGCACGCATGGCTTTCCCCATCTTGGTCTTTTGGACAATGACCTGTAACAAAATCATCAAAATCAAGGAAATGGCCAAGATCATTAACTGCACGTTTGTTAGGCTAACTGGTCCCAAATCATAGCGAACTGTTTGAATCGCTTGAGGGAAGGCACGGGTATTGGCACCAACCAGATAGACCATGCCATACTCCAGTAGGAAAGAAACCCCAATAGCTGTAATCAAAACAGCAATACGAGTAGAGTGGCGCAAAGGTCGGTAAGCAAGGAACTCAATCACGACACCAAGAATGGCTGTCGCTAGCATGGCTACAATAAGCGCTACAAAGAAATTCATTTGGAAAGAATTGATCAAGAAATAACCGATAAAGGCTCCCATCATATAAATATCACCGTGGGCGAAGTTGATGAGCTTGATAATTCCGTAAACCATGGTATATCCTAGGGCTAACAGCGCATAAACACTACCTAGAATCAAACCATTTACTAGTTGTTGGAGCATAAGATTCACTCTTTCTATTTAATTCCGAGGGTTTTCCCTCACTTTTTGATAGGTTCTTAAACATCGAAACAGGGAGTGAGTCCGAGGCTCATTCCCTATTTCAACATTTTCTATTATGGTTTTACAACTTCTGCTGCTTCAACCTTACCATTGTTCATGGTCATCATGTAAGCAGTTTTGACTGTGTTGTGGTCTGCATCGAAGCTTGTTTGACCAGTTACACCTTCAAAGTCTTTTGTTTTAGCAAGGTTATCCTTGATTTCACCAGAGTTCTTAGCACCTTTTGCTGCGTTTGCTACAAGGTGAACTGAGTCATAAGCCAAGGCTGCAAATGTTGAAGGCTCTTCATTGTACTTAGCACGGTATGCGTCAAGGAAGGCTTTAGCTTTAGCTGAAACTTCTACAGTAGTTGAGAAGCCTGAGATAAAGTAGATATTTGATGCTTTTTCAGCAGTTGCTTGTTGTACAAACTCTTCACCGTTGAATCCATCACCACCAACGATTGGTTTGTCAATTCCCATACCACGCGCTTGGTTTACAATTTTACCAGCTTCAGTGTAGTAACCTGGGACGATGATAGCATCAAAGTCTTTCCCTTTCATTTTTGTAAGGGCTGCTTGGAAGTCTGTGTCGCCTGCTACGAAAGTTTCATCTGCAACGATTTCACCTTTGTAAGCTTCACGGAAGGCTTTGGCAATCCCTTTAGCATAGTCACTGGCATTGTCAGTGTAAAGAACGACTTTCTTAGCTTGCAATTTATCAGTAACATAGTTTGCAATAATTTTTCCTTGGAAGCTATCTTGGAAAGTTCCAATAAAGAGGTAATCTTGACCTTTAGTCAATCCATCTTGAGTCGCACTTGGTGAAATCAATGGAACACCTGCTTTTGTAGCGTTCGCTACCGCAGCTGCAGTTGCACCAGATGTCGCAGGTCCTACGATTGCTGATACCTTAGATTGGGTTACAAGGTTAGTTGTTACTGAAGCCGCCTCAGCTGTTTCAGACTTGTTATCTTTATCGACTACTTCGATTTGTTTTCCATCGATACCACCTGCAGCATTGATTTCGTCAACAGCAAGTTGGGCACCTTTTTGTTCAGATGTTCCGTAGGCAGCTACGGCACCAGTTTCTTCGAAGTTAAATCCAATTTTGATTGTCTTTTCCTCTACTGTGTTACCAGCAGCGTTTGACGCTCCAGACTTCACTTCTCCACAGGCTGCAAGAAGTGCTACACTTGCAAGCGCCACAAACGATAGGGCAAATTTTTTCTTCATCTTTTTTGTCTCCTTATTTCTTAAATAAATAGCATGTTAAGAATATACCGAATTATCAGAAAATTGTCAACACTTTTCTTGAACTTTTTCGATGATAACGTTTTCCTCTCGATAAAGATTGCCCACAAAGGGTGTTTCCAGCTCTTGGATATGACAAACTCTAACTTTTTTTATAAATTTTTCCTTGCTCAAGCGCCCGACCAATTGCTCCACTTCTTGAGTTGGAACATAGAGTTGTAAGTAACGATGTTTCTTGGAATGATAGGTAATATCTCCATAATCCTGCAATTTTTTGGCATCACGATTATAGTAAAGATAGATAATCAAGCCAGATCGATTGACTTTTTCAAACATGGTAAATCCTCTTTCTAAGAAATCTCTCCCTATTATACCAAAAAAAGCAAACCCAGTCGAGTTTGCCTTCTATCATCATTAATTCAATGAATTGTTGGCCATGATTTCATCAATAAAGCCATATTCAAGTGTTTCTTGAGCACTCATCCAGTTATCGCGTTCTGCATCTGCGTGAACTTTTTCGATTGACTGACCTGAATTTTCAGCCAAGATTTTTTCCAAGGTATTACGAGTTTTGAGCAAGTGTTCTGCAGCGATCGCCATATCGGTTTGTTGAGTACCACCACCTGTACCACCCATTGGTTGGTGAATCATGTATTCAGCATTTGGAAGCATGAAACGTTTGCCTTTTGCTCCACTTGATGCGATGACCGTCCCCATAGATGCGGCCATTCCCATAACGATGGTTTGGACATCTGCCTTAATAAAGTTCATGGTATCAACGATTGCCAAACCAGCTGAAACAGAACCCCCAGGTGTGTTTACATAAAGGTAAATATCTTTTGTACTATCTTGGGCATCCAAAAAAACTTGGGCATCCAAAAAAAGCAATTGGGCAATAACAGAGTTAGCCATATTGTCTTCAACTGGACCTGTCAGCATAATGATGCGGTCTTTAAGAAGACGTGAGTAAATATCGTAGGAACGTTCTCCACGGCTTGTTTGTTCAATAACTACAGGAATCATTTATTTCTCCTTTTGAGTTTTATTTTTGTTGGTCAAATGACTGAAGATAAGACTATTATAATATCTTGGTCAAAAAAGGTCAAATTTCTATTTCTAACAAATTTTTAAATTAAATACTAAAAATTATTTTTTCCAATTAGATGGAGAAAATCCAACATACTTTCTCCCTTTATACTCTAAATGTTCCAATTTTCCAACGATATCTTGTTCTCTTTTATTTATAGTATAGGGAAATCGAATCACTTTATCACTTAGTAAATCGTTTATTTCTTGTTCAGAAAATTCATGATTACCCCATTTATGTTTAAAACGAACTTTCTCCCCATTCCAAACACCAACGACATAATGGTTGTTATTCCCACGTTGCCATTCATCTGATTCACCTAGATAATCATCCATGGCTTCATTAACTAAATCATCGTAAGCCTCAGCAAGTTCTTCTTCTACACCTAAAATATCTTCCCAATCAATTCCCATATCAAATTTCTCTCTTCTTATTCTTATTTCGTACCGAACAAGCGGTCTCCAGCATCTCCAAGACCTGGAACGATATAACCGTGTTCGTTCAAACGTTCATCCAAGGCTGCTGTAAAGATTTCTACATCCGGATGAGCTTCTTGAAGGGCTTTTACACCTTCTGGAGCAGATACAAGACAGACAAATTTGATATTTGATGCGCCACGTTTTTTAAGGGAGTCAACAGCCAAGATTGCTGAGCCACCTGTTGCCAACATTGGGTCTACGACAAAAATTTGACGTTGGTCAATGTCCTCAGGTAATTTCACCAAGTATTCAACTGGTTGAAGTGTTTCTTCATCACGGTACATACCGATGTGACCAACTTTAGCAGCTGGAACCAAGCTCAAGAGACCATCAACCATCCCGATACCTGCACGCAAGATTGGAACGATGGCCAATTTCTTACCTGCCAATTGTTTTTGAACTGTTTTTGTAATTGGTGTTTCGATTTCCACATCTTCTAGTGGAAGATCACGAAGTACTTCATACCCCATCAACATTGCAATCTCATCTACTAGCTCACGAAAAGCTTTTGTAGAAGTATCTGTACGACGCAAGATTGACAATTTGTGTTGAATCAGCGGGTGATTAATAACTTCAATTTTTCCCATTTTTGGAATTCCTTCTTTCAATTTATTCTTCTTATTATACCAAAAAACGGTTTAAAAATCTTTCTAAACCATTTATTTTTGATAATTTTTACATTAAATCTGCCTCTTTAAGAGCTGCTTGTACTGTCTCAAGTGGTAGATGGGTCAATTCTGTCCCTTTTTCTTGATAAAGGTATTGGGCATAGTCGTCCATTCGGTACTGGTTAATATAAACCACGCGCTTGCAACCAACCTGCAATAATTGTTTGGTACAGTTGAGACAAGGAAAATGGGTCACATAGGCTGTAAAACCTTTGGGAACACCACGTTCAGCACCTTGAAGGATAGCATTGACCTCAGCGTGAAGGGTGCGAACACAGTGACCTTCAATGACCAGACATTCGTGGTCAATACAATGCTCGGTACCTGACACCGAACCATTGTAACCAGTGGAAATAACTTTATTATCCTTAACCAGAATTGCGCCCACTTTGGCACGTTTACAAGTGGAACGATTGGCAATTAGTAGAGCTTGGGCTGCAAAATACTCATCCCAGGCTAGTCTTTTTTCAGTCATATCTCTTCTCCTTTTTCTCTATTTTTTAAAAAATGGTAACCGTAAATCCGCTATCTTTTCAGCAGGTACCTTCATGCCATCCTTGATCCATTTTAGAAGGACAGAGACGATGGCTGAGCTCCAGAAGGAATGAAGATAAGAGCTGACACCTTTTGATTTCCCATGGTATTTTTCTAGAAATTCCTGCATGGCTTGGACAAAGATTTTTTCCAGATGGTAATCTAAGGCAAGTTGAATCACTCTGGCTTCCTTTCTTGCCTCTCGGAAAAGGTGAACCCAGACCAGATAAAGATCTATCTTTAAATCATAATGATGCAACTGTTCCATGATGTTATGGACACTCCGTTTAAAGACGCTCTCTAAAATTTCCTCTTTGGAATCATAATTGCGGTAAAAGGCCGCACGCGAAACGCCTGCACGTTTGACCAATTCAGAAATACTAATCTTGGTCAAGTCCTTTTTTTCCAAGAGTTGCAAGAGGGCTGTTTCGATGGCTTCTCTAGTTAATAAATTGGATTCTTGGTTTGATTTTCTGAGATTTTCAAGAGACTTTTCAGAGATTCTACGTTCAGACATAACATTTTCTTTCTACTTGTCACAACAGACGGATGAGGCTTTTGTTT
The DNA here is from genome assembly GCF_000148545.1 of Streptococcus mitis SK597. Classification (GTDB taxonomy): domain Bacteria; phylum Bacillota; class Bacilli; order Lactobacillales; family Streptococcaceae; genus Streptococcus; species Streptococcus mitis_C. The sequence continues at coordinate 15,244 of NZ_AEDV01000068.1, forward strand.
CAAGGGCTTTCATGATATAATTGTAAAAAAAGACAGAACCTTTGTCAATGTATAACTGACAAAGATGGAGAATTTCTATGACTTGGAAGATTATTGCTGACTCTGGTTGTGATTATCGTCAGCTGCCAACACCAGCTATTGACACGACCTTTGTAAGTGTTCCCTTAACCATTCAAGTAGCTGATCAGATCTTTGTTGATGATGCCAGTCTTGACATTGACCAAATGATGGAAACCATGTATGCAACTGCAGAAGCTTCAAAATCAGCTTGTCCAAGCCCAGATGATTATTTACGAGCATTTGAAGAAGCCAAAAACATTTTCCTAGTAACCATCACAGGTACTCTTTCTGGCAGTCACAATAGTGCTCAACTAGCCAAGAATATTTATCTGGAAGAACATCCTGATACTAAGATTCATGTGATTGATAGTTTGTCTGCTGGTGGGGAAGTTGACTTACTCGTAGAAAAGTTAAATGACTTGATTGACCAGGGATTGTCTTTTGAAGAAGTGGTTGAAGCTATCACTGCCTATCAAGAAAAAACCAAGTTGCTCTTTGTCCTAGCTAAAGTCGATAACTTGGTAAAAAATGGCCGTTTAAGCAAGCTTATCGGTACGGTCGTTGGCCTTCTAAATATCCGTATGGTCGGAGAAGCTAGTGAAACTGGAACTCTCGAATTGCTACAAAAAGCAAGAGGACCAAAGAAATCGATTCAGGCAGCCTATGAAGAGTTAGTGAAAGCAGGATATGCTGGTGGCCGTATTGTCATGGCCCAACGCAATAACGAGAAATGTTGCCAACAGCTTTCAGACCGAATCCGTGAAAATTTCCCACAGGCGGATATTAAAATTCTCCCAACATCTGGTCTCTGCAGTTTCTATGCAGAAGATGGTGGTTTGCTGATGGGATATGAAATTGATTAATTGCATTCTTGACAAGAGGTGACTTCATCTCTTGTTTTTTTGTGGTACAATAGAGCTATGAAACATTTTGATACTATTGTCATCGGTGGAGGTCCTGCTGGCATGATGGCTACGATTTCCAGTAGCTTTTATGGACATAAAACCCTCCTCATCGAAAAAAATCGGAAACTTGGAAAAAAATTAGCTGGGACTGGTGGGGGACGTTGCAATGTAACCAACAACGGAACTCTAGATGACCTACTAGCTGGAATCCCTGGAAATGGCCGCTTTCTCTACAGTGTCTTCTCCCAGTTTGATAACCATGATATCATTAACTTTTTTACAGAAAATGGTGTTAAACTTAAGGTCGAAGACCACGGCCGCGTCTTTCCGGCTAGTGACAAGTCTCGTACCATTATTGAAGCCTTGGAAAAGAAAATCGCTGAGCTAGGCGGACAAGTTCTCACTCAAACAGAAATTGTTTCGGTTAAAAAGGTAGAAAATCAGTTTATCCTTAAATCCACAGACCAAACATTCACTTGTGAGAAACTCATTGTCACAACTGGTGGGAAATCCTATCCTTCTACTGGTTCGACTGGTTTTGGTCACGAGATTGCCCGCCATTTTAAGCATACCATCACCGAGCTTGAGGCAGCTGAAAGTCCTTTGTTGACAGATTTTCCACACAAGGTCTTGCAGGGTATTTCGCTGGACGATGTGACCCTAAGCTATGGTAAGCATGTCATCACTCACGATTTGCTCTTTACCCACTTTGGTTTGTCAGGCCCTGCTGCCCTGCGTATGTCTAGTTTTGTCAAGGGTGGGGAGGTTCTCTCGCTAGATGTTTTGCCTCAACTTTCTGAGAAGGACTTGGCTGCATTTCTAGAAGAAAATCGGGAAAAATCCTTGAAAAATGCCTTAAAAACCTTGTTACCAGAACGTTTAGCAGAATTTTTTGTGCAAGGCTATCCAGAAAAAGTCAAACAACTGACTGAAAAGGAACGCGAACAACTGCTCCAGTCTATCAAGGGACTTAAAATTCCTGTAACTGGTAAAATGTCTCTTGCCAAGTCATTTGTTACCAAGGGTGGCGTCAGTCTCAAGGAAATCAATCCTAAAACCCTTGAAAGTAAACTGGTACCTGGACTCCACTTTGCTGGTGAGGTACTGGATATCAACGCCCACACAGGTGGCTTTAACATCACTTCTGCCCTCTGTACCGGCTGGGTGGCGGGAACAAACCCAATCTAAATCTAAATTATTCAATGGAACAATCAGCCCCAAAAGAAAGGAAGTCCTTTGGAACATATTATCTTGTTAAGGGGAGTTACTCCTAATGGAAAAAATGCTATCCCTAAAATGTCTTATCTAGTAGATATCTTGACAGAAGCTGGTTTTCAACAAGTTCGAACCTATATTCAAAGTGGGAATATCATTCTTGAAAGTGACTTAGATTTAGAAAAAATACGAGAACGTGTCCATACTCTAATAAATGAAAATATTGGTGCTGACTTAAAAATGGTAATCAAGAACAAAAGTGATTTTAAAAAAATTGTCCAAGAAAACCCGTTTGGAGAACACTATCTTTATGACCGTATACACGTGATTTTTTATCAAGAATCTATTCAAAGTCTCCCTTTAGAAAAATTGAAAATTGATTACGGTGAAGAAGAAATTTGTATCGGTAACCATTGTCTTTACCTCTATCTCCCTAGAACTGCAAAACAAAAGAAACTCCATACCAACTATCTTGAAAAGCTTTTTAATGTAGATTTGACCATGCGAAAACTAAATGTAGTAGAAAAATTATTAAGCAAGTAGTGCTTGAATTTAGTAAAAATCGGAAGAATACTCCTCCGATTTTATTTTGTCTGAGTTTGGACATAGTGGGCAATGACATCTGATGTATACTGGGCTGTTCCAGGTCCAAATTTGTCAATGTTTTCCTTAAATTCTGGGTTGTAGACGTAGCCTTTACCGATATGACCGAATACTTCAACGGAGCAGTCAAATCCATAAGTACGAATAGCTTGCAAGAGTTTGGCAGCTTCTTCTTGGTTTTCTGTTGCTGTTACAGGCAGTCCAGCTTGAAGGTTTTGTGCCAAGGCTCGAAAAACTTGGTTGAAGGCAGCCGTAGCTTCGTCTTCGTGACCTTTTTGGCGCTCCAGCGCTTGGTCCATCACTTCTTGTCCATATTTCTCTACCGCCTCTTGGTGGTATTTTTGATGATCTTGGTAGTTAAATCCAGCAAATTTCTCTTGAATGCTCATTTCTTTTTCTCCTTTTTGTTCTTGAATGGTTTTCTGCAAGGTTGAAATCAAGGTATCCAGATGTTCCCTTTCTCGAGTCAAATAGTCCAACTGCCTGGTCAAATGAGGCAATAAATCTGTCCTTTCTTCCTTTAATAGCTCTGCTATTTTTTCTAAAGAAAAACCTAGATATTTGTAATAAAGAATAACCTGAAGGCGTTCCAAATCCTCCTGACTGTAGGTTCGATAGCCGTTTTCCGATTTTAAAGGAACCAAAAGCCCTATCTTGTCGTAGTGGTGTAGGGTCTTGACAGAAACACCTGAAAGCTGGGCAGCTTCTTTTATATGGTACATGATTTCCTCCTTATACTCAATGAAAATCAAAGAGCAAACTAGGAAGCTAGCCGCAGGCTGCTCAAAACACCGTTTTGAGGTTGCAAATGGAAGCTGACGTGGTTTGAAGAGATTTTCGAAGAGTATTACATTGATAGTATAACCCCTCCCCTTAAGTCAGAGTCAAGTGTTTTTACGAAATTTTTTACTTTATCATAACATGAAAATGGTTTTCTTGACAGACCTTAGAAAACATGATAGGATAGTCAAGTCTATCAATCAAAAGAAACGCTCACTTTGAGTACTGATGAGGCTATTTGCCAAGGGCAGTAGCTTTTTCTTTTGTAACACTAATTTTAGGAGTTTAACTATGTCTGAAAAATCGCAATGGGGTTCTAAACTGGGCTTTATCCTAGCGTCTGCTGGCTCAGCCATCGGACTTGGTGCCGTTTGGAAATTCCCTTACATGACTGCTGCTAACGGTGGAGGAGGCTTTTTACTGGTCTTTCTCATTTCCACTATTCTAATCGGTTTCCCCCTTTTGCTAGCTGAATTTGCCCTCGGCCGAAGTGCTGGTGTTTCAGCTATCAAAACCTTTGGAAAACTCGGCAAGAATAGCAAGTACAACTTTATCGGTTGGATTGGTGCCTTTGCCCTTTTTATCCTTTTATCGTTTTACAGTGTTATTGGAGGATGGATTCTAGTTTATCTGGGTATTGAGTTCGGGAAATTGTTCCAACTTGCTGGGACGAGTGATTATGCTCAGTTATTTACTTCAATCATTTCAAATCCAGCCATTGCCCTGGGAGCTCAAGCAGCCTTTATCCTATTGAATATCTTTATTGTATCACGCGGTGTTCAAAAAGGGATTGAAAGAGCATCTAAGGTTATGATGCCCCTGCTCTTTATCATCTTTGTCGTCATCATCGGCCGCTCTCTCAGCTTGCCAAATGCCACGGAAGGCGTTCTTTACTTCCTCAAACCAGACTTCTCTAAGCTAACAAGTGCAGGTCTCCTCTATGCTCTGGGACAATCTTTCTTTGCCCTCTCACTAGGGGTTACAGCCATGCTGACCTATGCTTCTTACTTGGACAAGAAAACCAATCTGGTTCAATCAGGGATTTCCATCGTAGCCATGAACATCTCGGTATCCATCATGGCAGGATTAGCCATTTTCCCAGCCATGTCAGCCTTCAATATCCAGTCTGAAGGGGGACCAAGTCTGCTCTTTATCGTCTTGCCTCAACTCTTTGACAAGATGCCTTTTGGAACTATTTTCTACATTCTCTTCCTCTTGCTCTTCCTCTTTGCGACGGTCACTTCTTCTGTCGTGATGCTGGAAATCAATGTAGGCAATATCACCAATCAGGACAACAGCAAGCGTGCCAAGTGGAGTACTATTTTAGGAATCTTGACCTTTGTCTTTGGAATTCCTTCAGCCCTTTCTTACGGTGTCATGGCGGATGTTCACATCTTTGGAAAGACCTTCTTTGACGCTATGGACTTCTTGGTTTCTAATCTCCTCATGCCATTTGGTGCTCTCTGCCTTTCACTTTTTACAGGCTACATCTTCAAAAAGGCTCTTGCTATGGAGGAACTCCATCTAGATGAAACAGCATGGAAACAGGGACTTTTCCAAGTCTGGCTCTTCCTTCTTCGTTTTATCATTCCAATTATCATCATCGTGGTCTTCATCGCCCAATTTGTGTAGTCAAAAAGGACTTGAGTAGTGATACTCTTCGAAAATCAAATTCAAACCGC
>NZ_AEDV01000067.1 GCF_000148545.1 Streptococcus mitis SK597
GAACACAATGTGATACTTACAGTGCTACTTTGTGTACGATAAACTATGAACCTTTTGGGCCATATTTTTCTCCTTTCGCTTTACAATTGGCTTGAACACCTTTATTGTATCGCGTTTGGAGTTTTTTGCTATAACCTTCGACACACACCCGCATAGCGGGTGGTTTTTTTGTCTCGCACCTAACGGAGCGAGACGAACTGAAAATCACATAATTAAAAAAGTTGGAGCTCAGTACTCCAACAATTACTATTAAAATGTTTGGCGTTTTACTTTACGCTCTGCACGACCGCGAGCACGATTTTCAGCGCGCTTGGTTTTGCGGCGCTTTTCATCAACCGCCCATTGAATTTTCTTTTTATAGCCCGGTTTAACTTTTTTCTTTTTCTTTTTAACCAAACCAATCATTTCGATATCAAGCTTATCTTGTTTTTTCTCACGGTTGACACGACGATCACGGTCATAGGTATCTTGAAATTCCCCGTCTTTGACCATCTTAGGAGTAAATTTAATTCCCAATTTCTCCAACTCACGGATATCCGAGTCATCGCTTGGCTGATAAAGGGTAATAGCTGTGCCTGGTAGGCCGTTTCGTCCAGTTCGACCAACACGGTGCACGAAGAAGGATAAGTCTTGCGGAATAGCATCATTGATGACATGGCTGACACCTTCAATATCAATTCCACGCGCTGCTAAATCCGTTGCGACAATATACTCAAAATCTAGATTTTTCACCTGATTCATGATACGCTTGCGTTCGCGAGGGGCAATATCTCCATGAATCTTTGCCACCTTCAAACCTTGAGCAGTCAGGTAAGAATGCAATTCATCAGCACGCGTTTTAGTGTTAACAAAAATCATTGCCAAATAGGGTTGCATCAACTGAGTCAACTGGTAAATTTGAGCATTCTTGTCACGTCCCTTAGTAGAAATCAACCAATTATCAATGGTATCAGAAATGACCGTTTTGGTCTTGATTTTCTCCATGACAGGATTTGACAAATATTTTTTCAAGAATGGTTGCAACTTTTGTGGAATAGTCGCTGAGAAGACCATGAATTGCAGGTCTTTTGGAAGGCTGCCAGCAATCTTATCAACAGTTTCCAAGAATCCCATATCCAAGGTCATGTCTGCTTCATCAACAACAAATGTCTTGGCTTTATGAATAGCTAAATCACCAGATTTAACCAAGTCGTAGATACGGCCTGGCGTTCCGATGACAATATGAGGCTGGTTGCTTGCCAATTTCTCAATCTGGCGAGCCTTATCCGTACCACCCACATAATTAACTACACGAACTTCCACTTCTGAGTGGGCAGCAATCTGACGGGCTGCTTGGTAAATTTGAGTAGCCAACTCACGACTCGGTGCAGTAATGACTGCTTGTACACTATCGCTAGCTTCATCTAGTTGCTGGAAAATCGGTAACAAGAAAGTGTGAGTCTTACCTGAACCTGTTTTTGATTCACCGACTAGGTCACGACCTGCCAAAACAATAGGAATCAACTTGTCTTGCACCTCTGTTGGAGTTGTAAATTTCAACTCCTCCAAGGCTTCTCTAATATAGTTTTTAAATTGAAATTTCGTAAATGACATACTATCCTCGATTCTATCTATCCTATCAATTATACCACATTTTATTCCATTTCAGTAGCCTCACTCAT
>NZ_AEDV01000066.1 GCF_000148545.1 Streptococcus mitis SK597
GACAGCGTTTATGAATTCTTGACAAGAGGATTTGTATATCATCAGATAAACCATAGATTGTCAGTAGGCTTTCTATGGTTTGTTTGCTTGAGAGAAATAGTAAAAGGAGAACAGAATGAAAGCATACACAGAGCGTGTATTTGGAAATGTTGAGGGCAAGGATGTCTTGGCCTATCGATTTGAGACAGACAGTGGCTACCAGCTTGAGGTTATGACTTATGGTGCGACCATCTTGCGCTATGTCACACCTGACAAGGCTGGAAATTTTGCTAATGTTATCTTGGGATTTGATGACTTTGACAGCTATGTAGGCAATAGTCCTAAGCATGGAGCGAGCGTCGGTCCAGTAGCAGGGCGTATTGCAGGTGCGAGTTTTGAATTAAATGGCAAGACCTATGACCTTGAAGTCAACAATGCTAGCAACTGTAACCATAGTGGTTCAACTGGTTGGGATTCCAGCTTGTTTGAACTAGTTGAAGTGAGCGACCATGGCTTGACCCTCTACACAGAGCGGACAGATGGGACAGGAGGATTTCCTGGAAATCTTAAGATTTGGATCAGTTATCACTTGGAAGAAACTGGTGCCTATGAAATCAGCTACAAGGTAACGACCGATCAGGATACGCTGGTCAATCCGACCAACCACAGCTATTTCAACTTGTCTGGTGATTTCACAAAGACGATTGACCGCCATGTCTTCCAACTAAACACAGAGGGCATTTATCCAATCGCTCCCGACGGTGTTCCAGCCAAAACTCCAGATGCTGATCGTGATGTGGTCAAACACATCTACAATGGTGCCTTATTGAAAGACATCTTTGCAGAAGAAGATGAGCAAATCCAGCTGGTATCTGGCTTGGACCATCCATTTGCCCTTCCTGCAGGTCATGATAATGCTGGTTTCCTTTATGACCAAAACTCAGGTCGCTTCCTGCTTTTCAAGACAGAGGCTCCTTGCTTTGTGCTCTACACAGCAAACTTTGTGGATGAAAGTGTCATCATAGGAGGTCGGCCAATGCTACAGCACAATGGGATTGCCCTTGAAGCGCAAGCTTTACCAGATGCTATTCACAGTGACCTCAAAGACCAAGTCATTCTCAAAGCCGGTCAAACCTTCACCAGTAAGACACGTTATGAGCTTGTTGTGAAATAAAGGATGAAGATTCTACTTTTCGGGGTGAGTTTTATTTACCTCATGACATTAGTAGAAATGGGCAAATAGTAGGGGAATATGATATAATCTAATAGTGAAAATACCTGTCCTATCTAGAGGATAAAAGGAGAAAAAGATGAAGAAAATTGTATTTGCTAGCGCCTTGGCTTTGACCTTGGCTGGAGCAGTTTTGACAACTGATGTTTTTGCTAATGACAGATTGGTGGCAACACAATCTGCTGATGGCAGAAATGAAAATGTTTTGAGTTCAGAGGTGCTAAAACCTTCTAGTGGCAACGTTTTGGTTGGAATCAAGGGAGAATTTTTGACTCCAAATAAACAATCTATTTTGGACGCGATTAATAAGATTCGTAAGGAAGCAGCTGATGAAGGTTTGGTAGATAAGTATGTCCCTATTAAATGGTCTACTGATCTTGAGAAGACTGCTTTTGTACGCGCTACTGAGGTATCAGTAGCTCTGAAACCTGAGCGTCTTTCTACAAAAGAAATCTGGACTGCTTTTCCATCTAGTAATAGTATAAGAGGAGAAGCTTTAGATGTGAACTATGAAGGTTTTCTAAAAGCAATTGAAAACTGGCACGCTGAGAAGGCGAATTATGTAGCGAAAAAGAAGGGTGGAACATCTAAAGAATTTACAGGTTATTATGAGGTTTTGATCAATTCTAAATTTACCTATGTGGGTCTTGCGGCCTTTAGAAACGCAGCCAGCTCTCAGCAAGTAGCAACGATTTCTTTAGCTTTAGGTGATGATGCTTCTTCAGAGGAATTGGCTGGTGGATATGGTTCTGCTATTCAGTATACAGAAGTGACTGCCTCAAACCTTTCAACTGTTAAAAGTAAAGCTACAGTTGTAGAAAAATCGTTGAAAGATTTTAGAACATCTACATCTAGTCAGTCTGGCTGGGTACAATCTAATGGTAAATGGTATTTTTATGAGTCTGGTGATGTGAAGACAGGCTGGGTGAAAACGGGTGGCAAATGGTACTACTTGAATGATTTAGGTGTCATGCAGACTGGATTTGTAGAAGTTGATGGTGCATGGTATTTCCTTGATAGTTCAGGCGCGATGTTTACAGGCTGGGGAACAGATGGTAGCAGATGGTTCTACTTTGATGGCTCAGGAGCTATGAAGACAGGCTGGTACAAGGAAAATGGTACTTGGTATTATCTTGATCAATCAGGTGTCATGAAGACAGGTTGGTTTAAAGTAGGTCAACACTGGTACTATGCAAATGGTTCAGGCGCTTTGGCTGTTAGCACAACAACACCAGATGGTTACCGTGTAAATGCTAATGGTGAATGGGTAAGCTAGGATGAACATGCGGACTGAGAGGTAAGTTATCCGTCTCACTAGCAACAAGAATGAACGATAAGAAAGAGGTTGATAGCGAACATTGACCTCTTTTGTAGTTTGGATAGTGGACTGATTTTAGAAGAGTATAAATTTTCCCACAATAAAAGCATGATAGTAAGTGTTTAAAAACGTTGCTATCATGCCTTTGTCATAGATTGCGCTTATGATTTTTCTTCTCACATTGAGTGTTTATCCAGTTTCTTTTAGAGATTCTAATCTACAAATTCTTTCTCTTCTTGGCATTCTTAGTCAGGGAAATCTGGTAAGTATCCTGTTCTTTAGTGAGGTAATGGATGACTTGAAAATCATCGGTTTGAGCCTTGAAATCCACTTCGTAGACAGTGGTGACCTGTTCTCCATCATTGCTGGTATCAATCGAGATAAGATCTAACTCAGTACAGAATTGTGCCAGTCCAGATTGGATAGTTTGGAGTTTCTTATCTTGGTTGGCAATTGTGATGGTTAATAGTCTACGACGTTGGTGATTGCTCTTGCTTTGTTGCTTTTCCAAAAGAAGCCATACTGCTAAGATAAAGACAGTGAAGAGAATAGCTAGAGCTAGGTAGCCTGTCCCTGCTGCCAGCCCGATAATCATGGCAAGGAAAATAGCAATTAGTTCCCGTGAACCACTGGTAGCTGAACGGAAACGAATGAGGCTAAAGGTTCCTGCAACGGCGATAGAGGTTCCTAGGCTGCCATTTACCAGAAAGATGACCAAGGTCATCAAGCAGGGGAGTAGGGTCAAACTAACCGCAAATTCCCGCGTATAGAGGGTACGGTGTTTGTAGGCCCAGGTCAGAGCCAAACCTAAAATCAGGCTGACAAAGAGAGCTAGAAAGAGCTGGATAGGGTCTGCAGTGGCAGTTGTATCGTTGAAAATAGAATTAAAAAGATTAGACATAAGTAGTACCTACACTTTCTGTGCTTGGTCGTGGGCTATAGTCCAGCCCCTGAGACTTGTGGTAGGCGCAGCTGTATTTTGAAAATTTCTGCTCTACCAGTCCATATTGGTCGAGAATATCTTGTAGCCATTGGGGTTTTCTACCTGGAGCTTTAATTTCCATGATGACAATGTCCTCGTTTAGTAGAGGGAAACCGTCCTTTCCTGAAAATAAACTGACATTATCATCACGATAGGTTAGATTTTGGTCAATGGTGACACGAATTTTATTGTAGGGAAATCCGCTAATTTCTTTCTTTTCTTTGAGAGAAAAACGGTCGTAGTATATATACATACGAGGGATGATGGCTTGCTGATATTCCTCTTGGAGTTGCTGGATTTTTTCAATCATCATTTGGTCCTTGATGCTGTTATCCAGCTGTCCTTTGGTCATAAACTGGGTGATAGACTGGGGAGTCGATAAGAGACGATGTTTTCGTCCGACACCAGCTCTGTCCTTAGATTTGATTTCTAAAAATACCTGACTATCAGGCTGGACTTGACTGAGATAGGTTCGCATCCGAATCTTTTCTTTACGCTTAGTACCTTGACCATCCTCCTGAATCATATCAAATTGCTCTGTATCAAAGTAGATGTTAGAAATGGTTGATGTTGGATAATCATCCTCGACGAGGTATGTTTTTAAGTCTTCTATTAAATTAGCCAAGTCAGTCTTGGCAACGACATATTTGGTTTCAATTCGTTTAAAGCTTGTTTTAATTGGTTTCATAAATCCTGTCTCCTTTATCAAACTATTTCAGTACACTATCTTATTAGCAGATGGGTGTGTCTGGGCAAGTTGCACTTGCTTGTGACTAGTCTAGGGAACTTTCCTAAAACTTTTGTTAAAGATAACTTAACTGAAACTGAATTTAAGAAAACTTTCAGAAAAAGTTCAGATTTTTTTCAGATTTCCCCTGTAAACTAAGCTCAAGCTAAATGAAGGCGAGGAAAAAAGTATGAAATCAAAAAAATGGGCTCTAATCTTAACCAGTTTAACAGCTTTGACTTTGATGACAGCTTGTGGGCAGTCAACGACCAAGTCAAGTACAACTGCAGCGGCAGATACCACTGCCATCACAACTTCAGCTAAAAATAGTCAATCTTCTTATTTTACAGAAAAGGACTACGATACATCTTATGATGAAAATACAGCCTCTAAGATTGAATTGTCAGGCTCATCTGCAAGTGTCTCTGGAGACGGTGTGACAGTTTCTGGTTCAACAGTGACTATCTCAAAAGCAGGTACCTATGTCATCTCTGGTCAGTCTGACGGAGTGCAAATTCAAATTGCAGCTGATAAGTCTGATGATGTGAAACTTGTTCTCAAAGGCGCAACCATGACTAATACAGATGCGGCTATTTCGGCTACAAGCGCAGGTCATGTCTACCTCACTCTAGCAGAGGGAACCACCAACAGTCTCTCTGACTCAAGCTCTAACAGTGATGAAAAGGCAAATGCCGCTCTCTTTTCTAAGGTTGATTTGACCATCAATGGCTCAGGAACTCTCAATGTGGATGGCAAGAAAAGCAATGCTATTAAGGCAAATGATACGCTTCACATCACGGGCGGAACCTTTAATATCACATCAGTTGGCGATGCCTTTAATGTCAATGATGAACTTAATGTCACTGGTGCGACCATGACGATCGATGCCAAGGAAGATGGTGTCAAAGTTGACAATGATGACGATATGACTGTCGGAAATATGTATTTGGCGAACAATACCATAACAGTCACAGCAGGCGATGACGGCATTCACGCTTCTGGCAACCTAGTGATTGATAGTGGTACTTACACAGTCAAGAATGCGACTGAAGGAATTGAAGGGAAATCCATTACGATCAATGGTGGCGATATCAATGTCTACTCGACAGATGATGGAGTCAATGCAGCCAATAAAAATGCCCAGCAAAGTGACATTTACTTTACCATGACAGGTGGAAATCTAACTGTAGAAGTCGGTCAAGGGGATACAGATCCAATTGACTCAAACGGGAATATCACAGTCACAGGCGGAACCATTAAATTGATAGGACAATCAGGCTTTGACTTTGATGGAACAGCAACCTACACAGGTGGGGATATCTACATCAACGGCGAAAAACAAACAGATATTGTCAATTCTATGCCTGGAGGCGGAGGTCCTGGCGGTCCAGCCCCTGGCGGACGAGGATAAACAGAAACGAGGCTGGGCAAGAAGTCTTTGAAATCAGAAAAGCGCATAGTATCAGATCTTGAGAAACATTGGTACTATGCGTTTTATTGTGGGGAGATTTACTTCATTTTCTCCTGAAGTCGACTTTTTACCCAACATCGTTTTGTCCTGCTATTTGAGTTGTTCTACTTGACTCCAAGTAAAAAAGGAGTATAATGTTGTAATAAATAAAGTTACAATAAAAAGAACAAAGGAGAAATAGATGACCTACGCATACAATAGTAAGATTTATTTGGCAGAAGCCGTTTTAAATGTTAAGGATTTGGCAAGTCAGACTGCCTTCTATCATCAGATTCTAGGCTTGGAAATCCTTTCTCAGACAGAATCTGAAAGTATTTTAGGAGCTGGTGGAAAGGCTTTGGTTCATTTACTGAAAACAGACAGGCTAGAGGAGGGGCAAGAACACTATGGTCTCTATCACCTAGCTATCCTTTTACCAAGTCGTGAGGATTTGGCAAATCTGTTTAAGCATATAGCAGAGCTACAAATTCAGCTAGTCGGTGGGGCGGATCATGGCTACAGTGAAGCAATCTATCTGGAAGATTTAGAAGGGAATGGGATTGAAATTTATCGGGATAAGCCTGTAGAGGACTGGGATATTCGTGAGGATGGGCACATTGTCGGAGTGACCGAAGCCTTATCTGCTCAAGAAATATATGAGATGGGACGTAAAGTAGAACCTTTTGAGATAGCCTCTACTACGCGCATGGGGCATATCCATCTTTCTGTCAAGGATAGTCAAGTAGCAAGCCGGTTTTATCAAAAGGTTTTAGGACTAGAGGATAAATTTAGTCTACCTAGCGCTAGTTGGATTGCGTCTGGGGATTATCATCATCATTTAGCGGTCAACGAGTGGGGAGGAAAAAGGCTAACCAGACGTGAACAAGGTTTACCCGGTTTGGCCTACTATGTCATTGAAGTCGCAAGCAAAGAAGAACTTCTAGCAATTGCCGAAAGAGGACAGGAAGTTGAGGCGCCTATCAAGTGGCTGACATCAACTCAGTTAGAAGTGATAGACCCAGATGGAATCGTGACGCGTATCCGCTTAGCAAGCTAGACAGTATGTGATGGAAATTAGAGTATAAATTGTAGAAAGTGCTCCTTATCCTAGTCAGATATGTAGAAATTTTGATATGATAGTAGGGAATAAGGAGAAGAATGCAATGACCAGTGAATACCAGAAAATGATAGCAGGAGAGGTTTACCGTCCATCGGACCCAGAATTGCGGGCCTTGGCTCAGGCTTCTCGCCAAAAACAGGCTGTCTTTAACCGAGAAGAAGATCCCTTAAAGGGAGCTGGAATCATTAAGGCTTGGTTTGGTTCGACTGGGCAAAATCTATATGTCAATCCACGTCTGGTGGTCGATTATGGAGTCAATATCCATCTAGGGGAAAATTTTTATTCTAATTGGAACTTGACCATGCTGGATGTTTGTCCGATTCGTATTGGAGACAATGCCATGATTGGTCCCAACTGTCAGTTCTTGACCCCCCTCCATCCGCTGGATCCACATGAGCGCAATTCAGGTATTGAGTACGGTAAGCCTATCACAATCGGAGACAATTTCTGGGCTGGTGGTGGCGTCATTGTACTGCCTGGAGTCACACTTGGAAATAATGTCGTCGCAGGAGCAGGGGCCGTGATTACCAAGTCCTTTGGGGACAATGTTGTATTAGGTGGCAACCCTGCGCGCGTGATTAAGGAGATACCTGTGAAATAGAAGTAGAAAGGAACAGCGGGTGTTGTTTCTTTTCTGTCATTCCCTTGTTCTTCTATAATGGAGAAAAAGGGAGTGGAGATAAAAACTTCTTCTATATTTTTTACCCAACCCACATTTACTTACTCTATATCTTAGCAAGTCTGCTTCATTGATCAATTTTAAATCATCTTGTAACTGGGATGCTTTTTGATGCAAGAAGTACTAGTGTAGGAGAGAGTTTTTGTGGATGACTCGATGATGTCAATGATTTTTTCTATTTATTTTCAGTCAAAGATGATACAATAGTAAGGTCGCAAACACTAGACTGCGCAGGCAGGAGGTGATCTTATGTGCGTTTTCATCGAACTTGTCTTGCTACCTATTCTTGCTGGTACACTAGCGAATGTCTTATCGGAGTGGCTTATCCGATTTGTAGCAAGCAAATGCGACAAGAAAAAGAAATAGCCTGAGCGCCTTGAGCAAGCGCAAAAAAACACCACTGGCGGCAACCGGTGGTGTTTTCTTATGTGCTTATTTCATCGAACTTTTAAGCAAGTCCATTGTACCATTAAAAAGAGTCTCTGTCAAAAATATTGTTATTGTATTGTTTCTCTCCTCAGTTCATCAGCCCCTCCTTGACACTCGGTCAATTTTTGATACAATAGTACAAAATTAGAGGAGGCAGGCTATGATTCAGAAACATGCGATTCCTATTTTAGAGTTTGATGACAATCCTCAGGCGGTCATCATGCCTGATCACGAGGGGTTGGATTTGCACTTTCCCAAGAAGTGTGTCTATGCTTTTTTAGGTGAGGAGATTGACCGCTATGCGAGGGAAGTAGGGGCGGATTGTGTCAGAGAATTCCTTTCTGCCACCAAGACCTATCCAGTCTATGTCGTGAACTACAAAGGCGAGGAAATTTGTCTGGCTCAGGCTCCTGTCGGTTCAGCTCCAGCATCCCAGTTTATGGATTGGTTGATTGGCTATGGTGTGGAGCAGATTATTTCCACCGGTACCTGTGGTGTGCTGGCTGATATAGAGGAAAATGCCTTTCTAGTCCCTGTTCGGGCTCTACGAGATGAAGGAGCCAGTTATCATTATGTGGCACCTTCTCGTTATATGGAAATTCAGCCAGAGGCTATTGCTGCTATTGAGCTAGTGTTGGAAGCCAGAGGGATTCCCTATGAAGAAGTCATGACCTGGACGACAGACGGTTTTTACCGAGAAACGGCTGAAAAGGTGGCTTATCGAAAGGAAGAAGGTTGTGCTGTTGTGGAGATGGAGTGTTCTGCGCTTGCGGCAGTAGCCCAACTGCGTGGCGTTCTCTGGGGAGAGTTGTTGTTCACAGCTGATTCCTTAGCTGACTTGGATCAGTACGATAGTCGTGACTGGGGTTCAGAAGCTTTCGAGAAGGCCTTGGAACTCTGTCTTGAGATAACTTCTCAGATCTAGCTACTCTTCTTCTTTTTATGGTACAATGGATGTATGTTATTCAAATTATTTGTTAAAAAAATTGAAAGGGCCTTGGGCGGACTTTCGCCAGCTCGTCGCATCTTTTTAAGTTTCGCTGGAGTTATTCTTATAGGCTCTCTCTTATTAAGTTTGCCTTTTGTCCAGGCGAGTGGTTCGCAGGCTACTTATTTTGACCATCTCTTTACGACGGTGTCTATGGTCTGTGTAACTGGCCTTTTTACGCAACCAGTGGCTACTACCTATAATGTCTGGGGGCAGTTGATTTGTATGCTTTTGATACAGATTGGTGGTCTGGGGCTCATGACTTTTATCGGGATTTTTTATATCCAAGGCAAGCAAAAGCTTAGTCTGCGTAGTCGTGAAACCATACAGGAGAGTTTTAGTTATGGGGAAAGTAAGTCTTTGAAGTCTTTTATGCGTTCCATCTTTTTGACGACTTTTCTGGTGGAGGGCTTGGGTGCCTTCCTACTAAGTTTTCGTTTTATTCCTGAGTTTGGCTGGGGACGAGGCATTTTTACCTCTATCTTTTTAGCTATTTCAGCCTTTTGTAATGCTGGTTTTGATAATTTCGGTAGCAGCAGTTTAGTGGATTTTCAGACGGATCCCTTGATCAATCTAGTCATTGCTGGCTTGATTATCACAGGTGGTCTTGGCTTTATGGTCTGGTTTGACTTGGCAACCCAGTTTGATAAGAAGAAAAAACGCCGTCTGAGGTTCCACACTAAGCTGGTTCTCTTCTTGACTGCAGGGATCTTGCTGTTTGGGACAGTATCCACACTCTTTACGGAGTGGCACAATCCTGGAACAATTGGCAATCTCAGCGCTCCAGAGAAAGTGCTGGTTAGTTTTTTCCAAACCGTCAGCATGAGAACGGCTGGTTTTGCCTCTATTGACTACACCCAAGCTCGGCCTGTGACCTTGTTTATCTATATCCTACAGATGTTTCTGGGTGGGGCTCCTGGAGGGACGGCTGGGGGGCTCAAGATTACGACTTTCTTTGTCTTGTTGGTCTTTGCGCGTAGTGAATTGCTGGGCTTACCTCATGCTAATGTTGCGCAGAGAACCATTGAGGCTCGAACAGTCCAAAAATCCTTTAGTGTCTTCATTATCTTTTTGATGACCTTCTTGTTGGGCTTGATGTTGTTGGGAATTACAGCAGAAGGAACACCGCGATTTATCTACCTCATGTTTGAGACCATTTCAGCTCTTGCGACAGTTGGGGTAACGGCAAATCTGACACCAGAATTGGGCAAGCTAGCTCTCAGCATTGTCATGGTGCTCATGTTTATCGGCCGTATCGGTCCCTTGACCTTGCTGGTTAGTCTAGCGGATTACCAGCCAGATAAGAAAGATTTGATTCAGTATATGAAAGCAGATATTAGTATTGGATAAGAAAGGAAGAACGATGTCAGATCGTACGATTGGAATTTTAGGTTTGGGGATTTTCGGGAGTAGTGTCCTGACGGCCCTAGCTAAGCAAGATATGAATATCATTGCCATTGACGACCACGCCGAGCGCATCAATCAATTTGAGCCTGTTTTGGCGCGTGGAGTTGTAGGCGATATCACAGATGAGGAACTCCTCAGAACTGCAGGAATTGATACCTGTGATACGGTTGTAGTGGCAACAGGGGAAAATCTAGAGTCGAGTGTGCTTGCAGTTATGCATTGTAAGAGTTTGGGGGTACCAAGGGTTATTGCCAAGGTCAAAAGCCAGACAGCCAAGAAGGTTCTGGAAAAAATCGGTGCTGACTCGGTGATTTCACCTGAGTATGAAATGGGGCAGTCTCTAGCGCAGACCATTCTCTTTCATAACAATGTTGATGTCTTTCAGCTGGATAAAAATGTGTCTATCGTGGAGATGAAGATTCCTAGTGTCTGGGCTGGTCAAAGCCTGAGCCAGCTGGATCTACGTGGCAAATACAACCTCAATGTCCTAGGATTTCGTGAACAAGAAAATTCACCCTTGGATGTCCAGTTTGGACCTAATGACCTCTTGAAAGCAGATGCCTATATCTTGGCGGTCATTAACAACCAGTATCTAGATGACTTGGCAGAATTAAATTCGTAAGGAGGGGGGATCCCCTCTTTTTTGATGTCCAAGATAGGAAATAGAGTCAGAAACCCTTGTATTCCAGTAAAAGTCCTTCAAAAACTGGACTTTATGGTAGAATAGAAAGAAGTGACAAGAGAGAGTAATACTCTTCGAAAATCTCTTCAAACCACGTCAACGTCGCCTTGCCGTAGGTATAAGT
>NZ_AEDV01000065.1 GCF_000148545.1 Streptococcus mitis SK597
TCACTATCCCTAAAGGGATCCTCATATTCATTTATCTAGTGCTATATCATGTTTTACTCGTTCTCAAATTTTCATACTCGTGAAGAAATCATCCACTGGATAATTTCTCTCATCTTGAATACATTTCTTAATTGTGGCTTCATTAAGCCCTACTTGTGCTTAAGTATAGTAGATTGAAATAAGATTTGAACAAATAGATTAGGAAAGTCAAATTAATTTCTAGTAATATTTTAGCACTCTAGGCGTACTGTTATAGATTCAATCTACTATAAAACACCTCAAAAGTTAGATTTTCTAGCTCTAACTTTTGAGGTGCAGCCCATTTATGTATGATAGTCTTTTGGTATTATTTCATCTATCTTTGTTAAAAGAAAGAATACTTATTATGAATTTGGATCATCGAGACTACGGCCATGTAATCCTTTTTCACGTTGGACTTGACGTAGTTTCTCTGGTGTAACATCGTTTCCTTCTTCGTCCACAATTTTAATTCCTTCGATGTGGTGGCGAACAGTACGACGATAACCTTCGATGTACTCCTCACGTAGTTTGGCTTGTTCCACTTTTTCTTCTGGTGTCAATCCTTCTGCTTTTTTCTTTTTAGCAAGCTCGTTGATACGAGCAATTTTTTTCGGATCCATTTCTTCTCCTTTATGATAAGATAAAGTCTGTTTATCAAATTTTATTTAGTGTTAATTTGGTTAAAACGAGCAAGTTTAGATGCTTTTTGAGTTAAATGAGACAAGATTGCCAAACGATTTTGACGGACTGCTTCACTTTCAGCCATAACCATGGTATTCTCAAAGAATGCATCAATGACTGGGCTAAGAGCAAAGAGTTGTTTCAATTGCTGACTGGCAGTCCCTGACAAAACGAGTGATTCTACTGCTTCTGCCAAGGTTTTCTCTTCTTCATTCTCAAAGAGAGCAGGATCAACTGTAGCAACCTCTTCTGCCTTCTCAGCTAAGTTAAAGGCACGAGAAAGTGATTCAACAGATGGTTTGAAGTCTTCTTCCTTGCTTGCTTCTACGAGAGCACTTGCTGCTTCCAACATATCCGCCACAACAAAGTTCGAACCTGCAAGTACTGCTTCCTTAATATCTTTTGGAGTGGATCCCATCATCTTATCAACACGAGCCTTGATAAAGTCCATAACCTCTGCCTTATTTTCATAAGTCAAGCTGTCAAATGTTAGAGCATAAAGGCTATCAATCAGCTCATCCATAGCAATGTGCCAACCAAAGGCATCTAAGATACGAACCACACCTTGGGTCGCGCGACGAAGGGCATAAGGGTCATTAGAACCTGATGGAATCAAACCTACTGAGAAGAAACTCAAAATCGTATCCAATTTGTCTGCAATTGCTAGAATGGCTCCCACCTTGGTCTCTGGAAGTTCTCCTTCAGCTGATGTAGGCATGTAGTGTTCACGAATAGCAGTTGCCACTGCTGGAGTTTCCCCAGCAAGAAGGGCATATTTCTCACCCATAATTCCTTGGAGCTCGTCAAATTCGCCAACCATACCTGTCAACAAGTCAAACTTGTAAATGGCTGCCGCGCGGGCTAGGTCAACTGTTTCATCCACGGACAAGTCAGCTTTTTCAGCTAAAAGCACAGCAATTTGACCCGTACGAATCATGTGTTCACGAAGGGAACCAATCTTCTCATGGAAGGTAACATTGTTTAATTTTTCAACAAGATCTGAAATGACCAATTTTTGGTCTTCACGCCAGAAGAATTCTCCGTCTTCCAAGCGGGCTACCAAGACTTTTTCATTTCCTTTGATAACATTTTCCAAATACTCTGCGTTTCCGTTACGAACAGAAATGAAGTTTGGCAAGAGTTTACCGTCTTGATCGCGAACAACAAAGTAACGTTGGTGTTCCTTCATCGAAGTCACCAAGACTTCTTCTGGAACTTCAAGATATTTAGCATCAAAACTTCCCATAAAGGCAGTTGGGTATTCAACCAGATTCAAGACTTCGTTCAGCAAATCCGCATCAATTTCGATATGTACACCATGTTCAGCTTCTATTGCTTTGATTTGGTCAACAATCATTTGCTCACGTTCACGTGGATCTGCGATTACAAACTGCTTACGAAGGTCTTCTTCATAGCTCAATGCTGACTGAATCTTGGTTTCTTGTCCCAAGAAACGATGGCCACGGCTCACACGACCTCCCTTGATATCAAGGAAATCCAAATCAAATTCTTCTTCATCTAAAAGAACTGTTAAAGTGTGAACAGGACGAATGTATTCAAAACTATTTCCAGCCCAGTGCATGCTGACAGGGAAAGTCAATGACTTCAAGACATCTACAACACCAGGTACAATTGCTTCAACTGCTTGACCAATTTCTTCCTTAGTGACATAGACATATTCTTCACCCTTGATTTCACGGAATTCGATATCTTCAACAGTCAAGCCTTTCCCACGGACGAATCCTTGAGCTGCTTTGGTGAAGTTCCCATCACTATCCAAGGCAATTTTCTTTGCTGGCCCCTTAAAATCTTCTGTCAAATCAGACTGTTTGTCTGCAAGACCAGTTACACGAACAGCCAAACGACGTGGTGTTGAGAAGGTCTGAATAGCTTCAAAAGACAGACGGTTCTCCTTGAGGAAGGCTGCCATTTTTTCGCCTAGTTGTTTTTCACTTGGTGTGACAACATAGGCTGGTAATTCTTCAAGACCGAGTTCTACTAATAAGTTTTTTGTCATGTTTTTTCTCCGAAAAATATCTTTTTATTTTCCAGTTTGCCTTATGTGATTGGCACGCAAGCAACCAACTTCGTTGTTTCATTGCTAAAATTGGAGCCAAAAGTCTCCAATTTTGCCTAGTATCCTTAGCTTCACTAAGGATACCTTCATCACTGCGGCAACTGGCTCAGGGCTCACTCTGTTCGCCCATTTTCGTAATTTGTCACTCTCTTTATTCTGCGTCTTCTGCTAGGAGTTTAGCTCGTGTTGCTTCATCTAAAAGTGGGTAACCTAGGCGTTTGCGTTCTGCGACAAAGGTTTTGGCTACGACACGGGCTAGGTTACGAATACGAGCGATATAGCCTGCGCGCTCTGTTACAGATACGGCACCACGCGCATCAAGCAGGTTAAAGGTATGTGAACATTTGAGAACATAGTCATAGGCAGGGTGCACCAAGCCTTCTTCCAAGGCACGACCAGCCTCTTTTTCAAACTTATCAAAGTTTTCAAGCAACATTTCTTGATCCGAAATTTCAAATGAATATTTTGAATGCTCGTACTCAGGCTGGATAAAGATTTCTCCGTATTTTACACCATCGGCCCACTCAATATCATAGACAGAATCTACTTCTTGGATGTAAGAAGCCAAACGTTCCAAACCATAGGTAACTTCCGCAGTCACAGGACCAGTTGCCAATCCACCAACTTGTTGGAAATAAGTGAACTGAGTAATTTCCATCCCATCAAGCCAAACTTCCCAACCGAGACCTGCAGATCCAGTTGATGGGTTTTCCCAGTTGTCCTCAACGAAACGAATATCATGTTCTAAAGGATTGATTCCCAATTTTTCCAAAGACTCAAGGTAAAGTTCTTGGATATTTGATGGAGATGGCTTCATGACCACTTGGAATTGGTGGTGTTGGTAAAGACGGTTAGGGTTTTCCCCGTAACGACCGTCAGCAGGACGACGTGATGGTTCTACATAAGCCGCATTCCATGGTTCAGGTCCGATAGCACGAAGGAAAGTATAAGGACTCATTGTTCCCGCACCTTTTTCATTATCATAAGCCTGCATAAGCATACAACCTTGGTCATTCCAAAATTGTTGCAAAGTAAGGATGATTTCCTGGAAAGTCAATTTTTTAGACATTATTTTCTCCTTTAATTTATATTATCTTCTTAGATTTATTTATCAAGCAACCAAGAAAAGGCTGGGGCCTGAAAAATATGACGTTTAGGAACAGTTTGTAAATTCTGATCGCATTCATCTATTGTACCTAATTTCAAAGCACAGACTTCTGGTATATTTTCTTGAGCAGTGAAAATTTGACTATGACAGTTCTGGCAGTAATAGCGTTGTTTCCCTGGAGAAGAACTATAGGAAACAAGCTTTTCTTTTCCATGCAATACTAGCTTTTTACTGCTAACTTTAGCATTCACTGTATAGGCAGATGCAGTTGCTTTCCGACAAAATGAGCAATAACAAAAAACTAATTCCGATAATTCCTCATCTAGAGTGTAGGTCACTGCTTTACATAAACAAGATCCTTTAAGCATTATGCTCCTTTCTACTTAGGCATTAGACGAATTCAAAAAGAACCGAATTTCAACACCCAAGCCTTGCGACTAGGGGCGTCAGAAACGCGGTTCCACCCTAATTTATTACTTCATTGTTTTTAAAAATACTACAGAAAGCGCCAGTTCTTTATTTTGCCCTACTTGGCTCCCACTATCCCAAGCTCGCTTGAAGAACGCCATAAGACTTTCTTTCCTGCTAACTATTATAGCAAAAATTAGAACAATGTACAATTCTTTTTATGATTTTCTAGAAATCCATATCATCAACTCGTGGAGCACCAGACTGAACAGCAATTGTTTTTAAAGTTTCTCTCTCCTCATGACTCAATTCAATTCCAAAGCAATCAAGATTAGCCTGAATACGAGACGCTGTGACAGATTTCGGAAGCGGTAAAAATCCTTCTGCCAAGCTCCAGGCCAAGGCTATCTGAGCAACCGATTTTCCGTGATTTACCGCGATTTCTTGCACTTGCTTGCTATCAAACAGTTCTCCCTGACCAAAAGGGCCCCAAGCTTCCAATAAGATTCCTTTTTCTCGACAGTAATCTACGACTTCCTCTTGATACACACCTGGAGCCAAACGAACTTGATTGACCGCTGGAAGAATTTTTGCTGTTTCAAGCAAGGCATTCAAATGATGAGGAAGAAAATTACTAACACCGATAGCACGGATTTTGCCTTCTAGGTAAAGATCCTCCATCGCTCTCCAAACTTCTGAATTTCGGATTTTCCAGTGGTTACTTTCTCTGAGTGGTTTTGGATTTGGCCAATGAATCAAATACAAATCCAAATATTCCAAACCCAGCTTCTCTAAAGACTCTTCAAAAGCCTGACGAGCTTGCTCATAGTTGTGATTTGTATTCCACAATTTACTGGTTACAAAAATTTCCTCACGCGGTACTCCACTATCTTGAATAGCACGACCAACGCTTTCTTCATTTTTATAGATAGCTGCCGTATCGATATGGCGATAACCTGCCTTTAAAGCCTCTAGGACAGCTTGATAGGCAATCTCTCCATTTTCAGATTTCCATGTTCCAAATCCTAGAACTGGAATTGGAACGCTATTATTTAAAGTATAAGATTTCATTATTTTTCCTTTCTATGTGAAGAAAATCCAAAGAAACAAATTCTCAAAGAAAACTTATCTCTTTAGATTTTGTGTATTATTGGTCACGGTTATAGTAGAGCTGGTGAGGTTTAAGACGAGTATCTAACAAATCTGGAATTGTTACAAAGTCATAACCTTGCCCTTTCAAGTAGTCAATAACCTTCGGTAGAGCATTTACCGTCTCAGCATGGATATCATGCATGAGAATAATAGAACCATTCTTGACTTCACGCTGAATTTCTGTCAAAATAGATGCTTCATTTTTACTCTTCCAGTCCAGACTATCTACATCCCACATAATAAAGCTCAAATCTAAGCTATTGCGAATGTCATCTGTAATGGCTCCATAAGGCGGACGCATGAGTTTTGAACTAGAACCCAGCACCTTAGTTAGCGCATCCTCCGTATCAGTAATTTGTTTTTTGGCTTCATCAAGCGAAAGTTTTGAGAGAACTGGATGGCTCCAACTATGGTTTCCAATGACATGGCCATCTGCTTTCATGCGTTTCAAAATCTCTTCATTGCCAGAAACATTCTTACCTAAAACAAAGAAAGTTGCCTTGATACCATACTTAGAAAGAGTATCTAATGCTTGATTTGTCGTCGCAGGATTTGGTCCATCATCAAAAGTCAAGGCCACTACTTTACGATTTTTCTTTTCATAATAAGCCTTATATAGCTCTGCATCCTTATCTAATAAATAAGAGGACTGAATAAGTTCAAAAAAACTAGATACTGGCAAGGCAATCTCGTCTAGATTTTCAACTGACTGACTTGGATAAAGAATAATCTGACTATCCTTATAATCAAAATTCCATGCAGACAAGTCTTGGTCAGAGAATCCTTTAACAATCTGATCAATCTTTTCTTGTTCTAATTTCTTATCCTGTAAGAAAGAAGTCAGTTCTTTTAACAACTTCTCTTTAGCCTTACTAGCATCTGAAAATAGTTGATCAAGGGTAAAAGGTTTACCGTCTTCTGTCAAATGCACTTTCGCTAGACTAGTTTTTTCAGTCTCTTCAACTTTTGAAGAAGTTAAATCATAGACTTGTTTCATCACACTTCGGTTGACAATCCCTTTTAAAGTCGAATCCTGTTTCTCCGTATAATAAAAAACCAGATTTTCCTTGTCCTCTAGATTGTCTTTAATATCCTGTATCATAATTTCTTGTACAGACGAAATCACTTGTTCCCCTTGGAGAGGATAATAGGCAATCACTTCGGCTTGTCCCTTACGAAAATGATCCTTCTGATTTCCCTCACTCAATTGATCATCTTTCTCTTTTTTGAGCGATTCAATCTTTTGCTCAAAACTTTGTTTTGTGTATATTTTGTATCCAATTATTGAACCAAGGACACAAATACTTACTGAGAAGATAGCTACTAGGGCTATTAGACTCATTCTTATCTTATCGTGATTCTCACGCTTTGCTCTACTTTTATCCATAAGACCATCATATCAAATTCAAGCTATAATTTCAATGATTTTGGAGGAAATAGTATATTAAAAAAGAGCCTTAAAAAATAACCGATTCCATTGCTGAGAATCGGTTTTCTAAATAAATCAAGCCAGTTGTTTGCATAATATAAATTATGTAAACAAACTCTACAGCAACAAATCTTTGACTTTCCCAATTTCACTTTTTGGAATAACTAGGTGAATCATATCCCCCAGATACATTCTGGTTGAGCCGTTAACTGTTTGGCTCTTGCCATTATGGACTTGAGTAGTGATGAGTACGTTATGTGGCAAGTTGAGTTCGTGTACTTGTTTTCCTGCTATTTTATCTGAAACTGGGATTTCAATGAGAGTGACTTCTCCTTCATCTGTCGCTTCTTCAGGTAGCATTTTTTCCAACATAGCCTCATAGACTGGCGCACCTTTGAGTAGATCCATAATGATGTAGGCAACTAGGGTCACAAGTCCGAGTGGCATGAGATTGCGAATATCTCCTACCATTTCGGTTACCAGAATCATAGCAGTTAAGGGAGCCTTGGATATTGCTCCAAAATAGCCACTCATTCCCAGAATGACAAATATAGGGAATTGCTCTTGACTGACAAGACCAAGATTGACACAAATAACACCAACTAGGGCACCAAGTAAGGAGCCAAGCGCCAAAATTGGTAGAAAAATTCCACCTGGAAGGCCACTTCCATAGCTAATCATGCTCCAGATAAAGCGGATCAAAAAGTAAACTAATAGAACTTGGAAACTATAATCTTGCTCAGTTAGGGAAAGAACAAGCTGATTTCCACCACCAAGGATTTGGGGTAAGAAGATTCCGACTGGTATGATGAGAATAAAGGCAAGAATTGGATAATACGCTCTATCCAAACAGATTTTTTCACCAAGCCAGTCATAAACTCGACCAACATTGAGTACAGCTTTTTCATAGAGAAAACCAGAAAGTCCTAGAAAAATTCCCATGAGGAGGTAAATCCAATACTGATCTAGGGTCATGAGTGGGATATTGTCTGGCATATCCAGTACGGGTGTTAGGCCAAATATGAGCAAAGAGACAAAGTTTGCTACGAGACTGGCTGCTAGAGTTGAGACCCAGAAAAAGCGTGAAAAATGGTGATAGACTTCTTCTACCACAAAGAGAAGTCCTGCAATGGGAGCATTAAAGGCAGCGGCTAATCCTGCTGCAGCTCCACTCGCAATCAAGGATCGTTCCTCTACTGGACTGGATTTAAGCCACTTGGCAATTCCTTTACCACCAACCGCTCCGAGTTGAATGCTTGGTCCCTCACGCCCCAGCATGAGTCCACTGGCAATTGCCAAAATTCCTAGAACATATTTTTTCCAAAGTACGCCCCACCACTTGAGGGTCATGAGGCCTTTCAGTTCGGCTTCGACTTGCGGAATTCCTGAGCCTTTGATATCTTTTTCTGACCGAGTTAATTTCGCACTGAGCCAACAAACTATTAAATAAAATAGACCAATGATAAAAAGATTGCGCACTAGGTTCGCTTGATCTTGATAAAGTCCTTGTATCAAGTGGAAGCCTTTTTCAATTAAGAAACGAAAGGATCCGACGATGATCCCAACGACAAGACCGACGATGATTCCTCGTCCAACTTGGGATAATATGGTGCTTGAGGCAAAGGCAAATTCTTTCTTGGAACTGAGTGTTTCTGACTGTTCCTCCATAATCATTCCTTCTAACTTAACTTTATTTTTCTCCTGAAACCAGCGATTTAACGGGTTCAAAGCTGGTTCGGTGAATTGGGGTAACTCCTAGTTTTATGAGGCCTTCCAGGTGTTTAGCTGTTCCATATCCTGCATTAGTAGCAAAATCATAGCCAGGAAACCGCTGATCGTATTCCTTCATCAATTCATCACGGGTCACCTTGGCTACTATAGAAGCCGCTGCGATAGAGAGGGAGTTGGCATCTCCTTTGATAATGGAGGTTTGTGAAATGGGCAATTCCAGTTTCATGGCATCTATCAGGAGGTGCTCAGGTTGAGGACTGAGCTGGGAGATAGCTTCCTGCATGGCTAGTTTGGTTGCTTCATAGATATTGACTTGGTCGATGACCTGATTATCCATGATACCAATTCCAATCGACAAGGCTTGGTCTTGAACGGCTTGAAAAATCTCCAGATGTTTCTTTTTAGGAATTTTCTTGCTGTCATTGAGGCCTTTAATCTTACAATTTTTAGGTAAAATAACAGCTGCAGCGACTACAGGCCCAGCCAGAGGACCACGTCCAACCTCGTCAACACCTGCTATCAAGGTCAATTCTTGCTTGTAAAGTTCTTTTTCGTAGGAAAGCATGGCTTCCAAACGAAGATCCTCATCCAATTCTGCCTGAATAGCTTTTTTACGCTTGCTGATTTCTTTTTGAACTCCAGAGCGATTATCCTTTTCAAGCTCTAAAAAAATAGGGCTTTCTAAATCCTTGATCGTCACAAGGAGTTCTTTGATTTCTTTAATCGTCGCCATCGAGGTCTTCCAATGTATCTAAGGTATAGTTACCGAGTTTGCCATCACGGACTTCCTTCACGAAGAGACTGTAAAAACGGTCATAGTCGTCACGGAAACCGAGGGCGCGGGTCATGTCCATAATAATCACAGGCGCTTCTTCCTCAATTTTCATTTGTTTGAAGCGTTCAGCCAACTTTTCTGGATAATGTTCTTTGAAATAATTGAGGCCAAAAATAGTTACCTCATCCATAGGGAGCAACTGGTCTTTGATAGCTCCAGTCAAGGCCAACTTAAGCGCAACAGTTTCATCTTCAAACTTAGGCCAGAGAATCCCCGGCGTATCCAAGATTTCCAAGTCTTTATTTGTTTTGAGCCACTGTTGTCCCTTGGTCACACCTGGTTTATTGCCGACAACGGCAATTTTTTTACCAGCCAAACGGTTCATGAGAGTGGATTTACCAGCATTTGGAATCCCGATAATCATGGTACGCAAGGTTTCAATCTTGATCCCACGTTCTTTCTGGTGAGCAATCTTATCAGCCATGAGTTTCTTAGCAGCATCGGTTACAACTTTTACAGTTACTTGCTCTTTGGAGTTGATAGCTAGCGTCTGGATTCCTTGTGATTCAAAATACTGACGCCATTCTTTGGTCATTGCTGGATCAGCCAAGTCTGCCTTGTTTAAAATCAAGAGTTTTGGTTTGTCACCAACAATTTTGGTCAACATAGGATTTTGACTAGATAGAGGTAAGCGTGCATCCACCAAAATCGTTACAAAATCAACAAATTTTAAATTTTCCTGAACCTGTCGACGCGCTTTAGACATGTGACCAGGAAACCATTGAATAGTAGCCATTGAGTTTTTTTCCTTTCGTAGCAAGGGTTTAGAGCCCCTATTTTATTTTACTATTGTCTAAACACCAAGCGAACACCAAAACTACCATGCAATGGAAAAACCTCTGATTTGATTCTCACTTGATTTCACAATCTTTATATCAAACTGTGGATGGTATTTGACAATATCTTTTTTGATTTTTAATAGTAAATTTGAAACAATATTTTTAGGTGAGTAATGTGGATTAAGATGTAACAAGTCTTTGAACTCATCAACACTTAATTCTACTTTATTGCTATTATCACTAGTTTCAATGAATTTTTCAATCATTCTGGAATATTTACAGGTATAACTTTTCAATTCTTCAAAATGGAAATTGTGATTTTCTACAAATTGATTTAAGGCTTTTACCGTATTTTCTTGTGAACGATTTATATTATGTGTATAGCCCATTGTTGTCTCAAAGTTAGCATGTCCTACTCTAGTCATAATATCTTTTACTGCTATGTGCATCTCATTACTTTGAAGGTAACTAATATGCATATGCCTAAACGAATGGGGAGTAACATGTTTTACCCACTTAAAACCATAGTCGCTTAAACAATTTGTCAATAATTTTCCTTCTATTCGTTTCAAAATTTGACGAAAAGTGCTTGATGTTATTGGAGAGCCGTATTCTGTTCTAAATACACTTTCAGAATGTGTAAAAGCAGGACAGGGATGTTTCTCCATATAAGCATCAAACTCTTTATTTCTCTGTATTGTCCTTTTAATAGCTTCGCTTGTAGCTTCAGGCAAAGCTACTTCTCTAATTGAATTGAGTGTTTTAGTTGTATCAAAATGAAATTGTTCAACTTTTAAACAGTGATATTGAAGTGCCTTATCAATATGCAAGATTCCTTTTTTAAAATCAATATCTGATGGTAGAAATACTACTTCACTAATTCGAATACCTGTAAGCAATAATACTATAGCAAGATCATAATAGTTTGCATTTCTGCATTGGCGTAACACATCAAAAAATGCATGTAATTCATGGATTTCTAGAAATTTAGAATCATGTCTTTCTTTTGCTTTACGCCTTTTCTCTAATGAAATATCTAGTTTTACCGCAGTCATTGGAGAAAACTTAATGACATTATATAACACACCATGATTAAAAATCTTATTACAAGTACTTTTTATATGAGTCATTGTTGAAGGCGATGCATCATATATTTCTAAATATTTATTGAGACTATTTTTCATCAGAAGTGGAGTAATCCTGTCTAACAAAAAATCATCTCCTATAATTTTCCCAAGACGCTTCATAACCAGTAGTTCTCTCTGAATTGTTTGTGGTTTAACAGAGACACACCAAGTCTGAAACCAATTTTCTTTTAACTCTCCAAATGTTGTAATCAGTTCAGGGCTAAACTGACTTTCAAATGAAGTAGTTAGTCTATCTATTTTATCAGCTTGTTTCCTCGCCCTACTAGTATTCTTAGTATAACTTACAGTTACTGATTTCCACTTTCCTGTTAGTGGATCTTTGTACTTTTCAACCACTTGATATAAGGGTTGCCCTTTTGAATTTGTTTTAGTTACATAATACATAATTTAATTCCTCTTAACTCTTAAAAAGAAATAAATCATTGTTGTATAGAATAAATAACTACCCTATATTATACCATGACTTCCTTATTTTGTCCGCTTTTGCTTCCATCTTAAGAAACTTTCAAATCCTTCTAGATTAATGAAAACAAGTTTATGGGTTGGGTTAATTACATACATGGAAAATGTTCTGTTTTCTCGCATTTCTTTAATCCATCTGTTCAATGTATATTGATTTAAACCATCCCATCTTTTTAGAATTCCTTTTTTATCGGCCCATTCTGCAATGGAATTTTCGACAGATATATATTTTATATTCATGACATCATCCTTCCTAAAAAATATTTTTACCTCCATGGCATGACTGATGAAGTCATCATAAGAATTTCACTTACTGCTCTTTTACGGTGGCAGCCTGAACGGTCAGAAGTATCATTGTATATCATTTGTATCATGGCATATAAAGTATCGCTCTATTTTATTGATGGTTTGAAAATCGCTCTTATCATGGCGAGCCATTCAAATCTGCTCCACAAATGAGGAAAGTACCATTTTGGACTATTCAATTGTCAAAGAACAAATAAAAAAATCTCCTCATTTTCACACTCTATGAAATTAAGGAGATTATTTTCTAAAGCGAATTTTATCAGGAAAATCTGTCAATCCCAATAGGTAGTCTGTACTGACATCGTAAAAGTTTGAGAGAGTTACCAATACATCTTCCGTTAAGGCATGTTCACCCCGTTCAATTTTAGCATAAGCTGAGTTTGTAAACGAAAGTATTTTAGCTATTTGTTTTTGGGTCAAATCGTGATCTTCCCTCAAATCTCTCAAACGTCTGTACATCTAGCTTTCTCCTGAGAAAAGTATAATATATAAAACTAAGAAATCATTCAAAGTGTCCAAATTGGACATTTTGAACTAAAATTAATTTATTAAACACTTCTCATAAGCATATCTATTAACCGTCTGAGAGCAAAAATTTTATCAACTATTTAAAATTACTGACATTTAAAAATTAGTCTTACTGTAAAATAAAGCGAAACACAAAAGACGTGTTTATCTGATAAATTAGTGTCTTAAAAGCACTATAAAATGTTAGGAATCCATTCACTAATCAATTATACAAGTACTTCTCTGAAGTTGAACAATAATAAATTCTAGGTTTATTTAAATAAAGGATAAAAATCTGCTTAGACTGCACGTCTAAGGAAAGTTTATCGAATTACCCAGAGTTGTACTACCTTTTAATATAGCTACCAAATCTTTACTTAATAAAAAACAACTAGGAAAGTAAAATTTATGATATGTGTAGAAGAAATAATAATTGTACATGTTACTGAGATTGTGAACTAGACTCTATTATTGCTTAGAAGATTGTCGGTGAACCTTCTATTCTGACCTTAGTAGAGTGACAAACTCGCTATGCTAGCTTAGAGAAGAAGATAGAATATGTCAATCAAGACGTGTTATAACGCAAGAAACGGTATTCAATTAAATCATTACTACTGAAAATGAAATCGAGTTTTCTTTATTCAATTAAATAGAGGTATTAAAAAGTTATTTTTCCCATGCCTATTCATTCTATGGTAAGATATTCAATGAGAACTTCATCAGTCCTTTACGTGAGTTCGTTTCAAAAGCAAATTTACCCAAAGAATTGAAATAAAAATTTATAGAGGCTTGCACAAAAATATTCAAAGGAAATCTAGAAGAATTCATGGGTATAAGTCATCGAAAAAGCTGCTTGAGTTGACTCAAACAGCTTGAAAGGATTAAAACTATGTTACACTTGATTCTACAAATGGGCTTTAGAATTTCTTTGGCATTAGTAAAATAAAGAAAAATAGATAAGTCATCATTGGAATAATATATTTGCGAGGATGTTTCCATAGTTCCTTCTTTTAAACGATAAATTCTAAAGAATCATTATGATAATCGATTTAAAATGTATCATTCACCTACTTTTTGATTTTGTAAGTAATTTGCAATCAGGAAGAACAAAAGTATGTAACCTACAATTACTGTAATCGAATAAGATAAATTAGTTAAATTACCATCAATACTTTTTCCTAAATTCGAAAAATAGTACTGAGGAAAGATATAATGTATCTTATCTTGAATGGAATCTTTTTTTACAGAAAACAATGCACCTGAAAGAAGCATAGTTATAACAGATACCATTGTTCCGATTATAAGCGCTCCTTGATTTTTTTTAGTCAAAGTAGATAAAAATATTCCAAAGTTTGCTGAAAATAGCTCAATTAAGAGAATATATAGGACTAACTTCCATGAAATATTAAGATCAAATAAAGGAAGTAAAATTAAACTACTTAATAAATTAGTAGTAAATAAAATCAAAAAATTAAACACTACCTGTTGTAGAACATAAGAAAAATTGGAAACTCCACTTAGATAGATTCGTTTATCCAGTCCATTTCTATCATCAAAATAATATCTGTATAGTATTAACGAGAGTATCATAGAGCTCATAGCCATAACAGTAATAATAATTTTATAATAATTATTATTGCTAGAAGCAGTTAATGATTTTCCTTCATTTAAATACTGACTTAATTTCATACCTAAAGTTGAGTTTCTGACTGTAGTTACTTTATATTTTCCATCCTCTTTATTGATATATGCATCATATTCGCCTGATATTAGATTAACATAATAGTTCATATCTTTTTCTACTTCTTTGATAGAAATGTTGTTATTATTCATCTCTAATAGTTCAATTGCATTTTTTGTTACACCAATCTTTACTTTTTGACTTTCCATTGTTACAACAAACGATGTTGCTGCGATGGTTATAAAAACAAGTAGAAAAGATATAATAGCATATGTTTTTTCTTTCCAAAAACGTTGTAAGTTATTTCTTAAAATAATAAATTTCATTTTTTCACTCTCCAAAATTTTCAGGTCGATACTTAAAGTGAATGATAATTACAAATAGTACTGAACATAGTAACAAAATTGATAATGTATTAAAATATGAACTATAATTTTTATCGTAAATGATACTAAAAAAAGTTGACATCACTTTTGAAATTGGGGATAAGGCAGATAAATTAGCAATTTTTTCCCCAAAGATATACATTGGGAAAAATAAACCAGATAAAATTGCTAAAACATTAATAACTAGATTTAAAATTTTTGTTACAATATCTTCACTTTTTAACAATACACAGAAAGCACCTCCAAATGTGATAGAAAAAATTACTAAGGCTAAGTCAAGCAACAAACTATAGGCAATATTAGATTTACCATAGTTTACCACCCCTGTACTATTAAAGATAAGCATATAAAAAGCTAGGATCAGATATG
The DNA here is from genome assembly GCF_000148545.1 of Streptococcus mitis SK597. GTDB lineage: Bacteria > Bacillota > Bacilli > Lactobacillales > Streptococcaceae > Streptococcus > Streptococcus mitis_C. The sequence goes on from NZ_AEDV01000065.1 coordinate 15,081, forward strand.
AAATAGAAATAGCAACTATTAATTTTGACAAATAAATCTTGTAACGTGGAATCGGAGAATATACAATCCTGTAATTTGCATACTTCACATTACTCCCAAATAATAATTCTGGCAATATAATTACTGTTGCCATGGACAAATAAATCATCATAGTAACACCGTAATAATCATATGATGTTAAAACATCGTCACTAAAAATCGAACCAAATACAAACCCTGTTGTTAAAATCAGGACAATTGGATAAATTAGCAGATACATCATGATTGGCTTATTCTTTAAAAGATTCATCACATCTTGTTTCATCATAGTTATCATTCCAATCCCCCCAACTAATCTCTTAAATTTTTCCCAGTTAATAGTAAGAAAACATCTTCTAAATTTCTCTTTACCATTGTAATACTGGTGATATTTAGATTAAACTTAATTAAAACCTCTAGTACACTATTAATTGTCATAGACTCCCCACACATACTAAAGATTATTTCAAATTCATCTTTTTGTTTCAAACTTTCTACATTTGTTAATTCACGAATTTCATCTAACACTGCAGGAGATACCTGTTTATCTACTCTAACTTGATAATTAGAATTGCTATAATATTCTAAAATATCATCAAGAGAACCATTCAAAAGTACCGCTCCACCATCCATGATAATGACACGGTCACAAATTTGTTGCACCTCTTCCATATAGTGAGTTGTGTAAATGATAGTAGCTCCCTCATCCCTCAACTGCTTAATTGAATCTAGAATATGATTCCTAGATTGTGGATCAATGCCTACTGTTGGCTCATCAAAAATAATCAATTTAGGGTTATGTGCTATTGCACATGCAATATTCAGACGTCTTTTCATACCACCAGAAAAAGTTGATGGTTTGTCATCTTTCCTGTCTTCAAGTCCTAACTTTTTTTAATGCATTTTCAACTTTTTCATTAATTTCGCTTTTTTTGACTCCGTATAAAGAAGCAAAGAATTTAACATTCTGTGCGGCTGTGATATCTTCATAAATAGCCAATTCTTGAGGAACAATTCCGAGTTGTTTTTTTACATCCTTGATGGACAAATTTTCATCATTAAAAAATATTATTTCGCCTTCATCAGATTGTAATAAAGTAGATAAAATATTTATTGTCGTACTTTTCCCTGCACCATTTGGTCCTAAGAAACCAAGAATTTCACCTTTTGTAACATGAAAATTTAAATTATCTAATGCTTTTCTTCCGTTTTTATACGTTTTTGACAGTTTTTTAACTTCTAAAAGATTTTCCATTTTTTCTTCCTTCATTCTATAATATTTCTTTTGATTGTTTCAAGGAAATATTTTTTTAAATGTGTTATTTCTAATTCAGTGAACAATTCATTTCTATATTCGATTATGCCTTGTAAGCATCCATCAATTTTCACAAATTCCCATTTAATATTAAACATACCTTGTTTTCTTATCAATTCAGTTTGAATCTCTAATCCATCTATTTTAAAATTATCAGAACTAATTGAATCTTGGTAAATAAAATAATTATTAAATAAATTATTTTTTTCCATCGCCTCTTCTATTTCATATGTCTGTATTTCTTGTTTTTCCATAGCAGATAAAATTTTAGATTGTGTTTCTAAAATTAATTCGCTAGCATTTTTAACTTTAGATAAGTCCATATAAATGGGAAGAGAATTTCTAAAAAGACCAATTATATTTTTAACATTACCAAAATCTCGGCCAGACACCGGTATACCAACAACTTGTTTATCGTTTTTCTCAATTACACTATTAGTTTTAAGATAAGTAGCTAGTAACACCGAAAACAGACTAACGTTTTGTTTTGCAGAGTATCTTTCTAAATTTTCTAGTAATGTTGAATCTATAGTAAACCTGATTGAACTTATTGTATTGCTTTTTATATTAGCTGGCACAACCTCTAGATTTATAGGTGCTTCCTTCAATTCATTTACCCATTCTTGTAATTTAAATTTATGATTTAATTTAATCTGTTGATTATACCATTCTGAATAATCTGTATAATCAATAGAAGGAACTAGAACTTCTTGATTGTTGTATAACGTTATTAATTGACTTAAAAATACTTTCATTGATTGAAAATCAAAAATAATATGGTGTGCATCAAATAACAAAATCGAATTATTGGGGCTACTTTGTAATAGCTTGATTCTAAAAAGAGAACCATTTTTTAAATCAAACACCTTAATGAAATTATCTTTTATTGTTTCCCATTCTTCAACTGAAGCATATTCGACCTCAATGTTTTTTTGCATAAATGGATCTATAACTTGAAAAATTTGTCCGGCTTCCTCTATAAATTTTGTTCTGAAAGCTTCGTTTTTCTCAATAATTTTATTGAATGCAGCATTTAGTTTTTCAATATCTATCATACCTTTTAAATGCAAACAAATATTTACATTTAAACCTGTTTCCAAATGACTTTTTGACATTTTATACATTCTAATTTGCTGTGGTGTTGCAAGATATCTATTCTTCACTTCTGATTTTACTATTTCTTGATCGTTCTCATATAAATTATTGTTTGATAAAAAATTTGACAAACTATCAATTGAGTTGTTTCTTAAGATATCTGCTGCTGATAACTTCAAATTGAAAATCTTATTCAATCGTCCTGCAATTTCTACAGCTGTTAAAGAATCTCCACCTAGTTCGTAGATATTTCCTGAAATATTTTTTTGACTACCGAAAATATCTATAAATACTTCTTTTAGTTGATCTTTAATTGTTTTGTTTGAACTAGACTCAGTAGTATGATTTAAATAATCAGATATCCAACACTTCTCTTCCGTCAAATCCAATTTTTTAACTTTGAAATTAGAAAATTGTTTATTGTTAGGCGGGCTCCTTTTTAAAACCATATGAGCATTTGTTCCCGAAAAACCAAAAGAACTAACACCGATATAAGTTTCTTTACCCGCTATGTCTTTATTTAGGTCGTTAATATATACTTTAGAATTCATGAAATTTATATTTCTATTTGGATACATAAATCCTATATTTTTAGGAATTTTTCCATTATATAGTGACATCGCAGCCTTAATAATACTTACTAGACCCGATAATTCAAATAAGTGCCCTATATTATTTTTTACAGATCCGATTCCAATGCTATTATCCCTCATAAAATTAAATGCCTGATTAATTCCAAATATTTCTATTGGATCGCCCAATTTAGTAGCTGTTCCATGAGTCTCAATATATAATTCATCAGAATCTTCCACCTCTATATTTTTCCACGCATCCAGAATAACATTAGCCTGTGCATTAGGATTTGGAACAGTTAAACCTGATGTTTTTCCATCATGATTAACTGCCATACCACAGATTGTTGCATATATCCTATCATTATCCTGCATTGCTTTGGATTTACTTTTTATTATAATTGTCGCTACGCCCTCCCCAATATAAGTACCATTTGCCTTATCATCAAATGCAGAGGAATTTTCTGAGTTATCAAAAATACCAATATCATTCTCTTTTGAGTCTATCGGGCAAAAATTAATTTTAACTCCACCAACTATCGCTGCCTCACATTTTTTTTCTTTAATTGAATCAACAGCTAGCGAAACGGCAGATAAAGAAGAGGAGCATGAAGAATCAACTGTAATTGCTGGACCTTTAAGATTCAGCAGATATGAAATTCTGCCAGAAATCATGGCTGCCATATTTCCTGTGTTAGAATTTCCAATTTTCTTGTTATCCAATGAAGCAATTAAACTACCATAATTAAAAAGATAATCTTGTCCAAATGAAATAAAAGTCCCCCATTTTCTGTTGTCTACTGTCTCTTTTGTATATCCAGCATCTAATATTGCTTTGTATGCAGAAGTTAACATTAATCTTGAATTTGGATCCATCAGCATAGCTTCAGATCTAGGAATGTTGAAGAAGTTATAATCAAATAAATCTATATTTTGGAGATAATTTCCTTTCCTAAAACTCAAGTCTGTGAAATTATAGACGTTTCCAAATTCATTAGCAATCTTAATCCTTTTAGGAGAAAGGTTGCTAATGAATTTTTCCCCAGCTAGTAAAGAATTATAAAATTCATCTTTATTTTGATTCTTTCCAATATTTAAATCTATACCAATAATCGCATATTCATCTTCGCCAGTTTCATTAATAGTAGAAGAATTTACAAGTTTTGAAATTCCATTTTTATAATCAGGAATTAAGCTTTTTTCTTCAATTTTTTTGGCGAATTCTCCAATTGTTTTTAAACTATAAAAATCAGCAATTTCTATTGAATTAGGAAATAATTTATTAATTTCTGAATATACTCTAGTAATAAATATTGAATCTAATTCTAAATCTGCAATTTCTGTATTTAAATTAATATCTAAAAATCCAAATTTTTGTTCTAATAGTGATATTAAAATGTTTTCCGTACTATCTTCTGATAATAATGTTCCTTCATTACTAGCTACCCAGAAATTTTTAAGACGGAATGGTCTACGTTTGAATGATTTTTTTTCTTGATTAGGAAATGGGCTTAAAATAATATGAGTATTAGTACCACTCAATCCAAAAGAGTTAATTAATATTTTATAATCATCTTCAACTATCTCTCTTGCTTTATCTACAATATAAAACGGAGAATTTTCATAATCTATATTTCTATTAGGATAAGAAAAATTTATTGACGGTGGTATTATATTATTTTCAATTATTTTAATACATTTAATTAACGAAGATATACCTGATGCATCTATTGTATGACCAATGTTTGTCTTTACTGACCCTATTCCACAAAACTGCTTCCTGTCTGTGTAATTTCTAAATGAATCAGTTAAAGCTTTGATTTCAACATCATCACCTAAATGAGTTGCGGTTCCATGTGCTTCTACGTATACAGTTTTTTCTGGATTAAATGAACTTTTCTCCCAAAGCGATAATTGAAGATCACTTTGGGCGCGTCTATCTGGGGCAGTTATACTTATTGAATCGCCATCTTGATTAGATAACACACCATCTATTACACAATAAATATAATTTTTATCTTCAATTGCATCATTTAATCTTTTTATTACTACTGCTCCAACAGCTTCTCCCACACCCGTTCCATTTGCAGAATCGTCAAAAGTTCGTGTTCGTTCATCCTTAGATTCAATCCCTAAACTCACATCAACATTCTCAGGATATATGAGAATATGTGCACCACCAACCAAAGCAAGGTCACATTCGCCACATGAAATAGAATTAATTGCCTGGTCCACCGCAAACAAACTAGAGGAACAGGCTGTATCTATCACAACACTTGGTCCTTTTAAATTGAAATAATATGAAATTCTACTGGATAACATTGAATCCATATTTCCTGTACCAGAAATATCTACTAAATCTGGTCGAATAGTTTTTATGATATCAAAGTATTTGTAGTTAAGCATATTACTATTCCCAATAAAAACGCCGGTAGAAGTATTTGAAAGTTCATCCAAAATACCTGCATCTTCAAAAGCTCTATAAGCCGTCATTAATATCAAACGTTGTTTGGGATCAATTAATCTTGATTCTGCATCACTTATTTGAAAAAACTCATTATCAAATCCACTAATATCATTTAAATAAGCTGCATGTCTATATGATTTGTCTTTTTTTGAAATTTTTTTTCCAAATTTTTTTACTTCATTCTTCCTTTGTTCAGGAAAATCTCTAATAAAATCCTTTCCTCTCAATAAATTGTTGAAAAAATCATCTACAGATTCTGATTCAGGAAATAAGCCGGAAATTCCAATAATTGCATACTTATTATTTTTTTCTGATGTATTCTGATAACTATCCAAAACAATATCATCTAAAATTCCCATTTTAAACCTCCAATATGAAAGTTTTTCTTTAATTCATTCTTTCTACTAATAATTTCACTTTCCGGAACAGACTTTAAGGGAAGTAACTTAGAAAAAAGTGTATCATAGAATAACTGACAACTTGAAATATCTACTAAACCATCATTCGAGATGAAATCATTACATTTCTGCAAGAGATCCTGGTATATGTTTATATATTCCTCGAAACCATTTAAATCATCAGAATTATTTTTACTACAAACAGCAATAGATATAATTTTTTTTAAAAATTTTAAATAGAAGTTTGATGAATTTTTTAAATAAATATTTTCATAATCTTCCTCACAGGAAGTAACAATGTCAAAAATGTATGGGTAACTAGAATTAAAGAAATTCTTTAAGACAGGCTGCGTACCAAATTCAATGATATTTTTAATATTATTTTCCTTCATTTGAGCAATAACCTCATTCCAGTGGACAGGCATCAATATCTGCTTTGAAAGAATGTAAGATAAATTATCTTCTTTATTATAAAATCTTCTTAAAGCACTACTAAAAACCCTATCAATATTATCAGGATTATAGTTTATTCTTATTTTTTCAAGTTTTTCACTTGCTTTTTTCATTAAATTACTATGAAATGCACCTGCAACTTTTAATCTTTTAAAAGGTATTGATTTTTCTTGTAACTCAAATTCCAATTTATTTAAATTTTCTAGATTTCCAGAAAAAACAATTTGTTTTTTTGAATTATAGTTAGAAATATCAACTTCAAATTGTTTTGATAACTTCTCTAGCAAATTAAGATCATTATGGAATACAGCCGTCATACCACCTAACTTATCAGTAGTACACTCTTCCATTGCTTTAGCTCGTTCATTAACATACAGTAACCCTTCGTCAAATGTAATAACATCAGCACATACTAATGCTGTGATTTCACCTAAACTATGTCCTGCATACATGTAGAATTCATCTTGAACATCTCTTTTAAATATTTGGAAAAATATATATGATGATAAAAAAGTTAGAATTTGCGAATTATATGTACTCTTTTGAATATCCTCTGAAAAAAATCTTCACTTTTTTCCCCTATGATATTCATGGCTTTATCTAAAATTCTTTGAGCCTCAAGATTTTCTTCAATGATTTTTTTGAATTTCTCTAAATCCAAATTTCCTTGTCCAGGAAATATAGCTGCATTATTTATCATATTTTTCTCCCTTAAATCTTAATTTAAGCTCTCTGATACCTTAGCTACATTATCAAGTAAGACTTTAATTCTTGACGCTTTCAATTTACTAGAATTAAATTTCGCTTTGAGTTCAGAGTCCGCTTCATTAAAGTAAAACACCAGGTCTGCGTTACTATTTTTATATTGTTCTGCTAAATTGGTATAACTTATCATAGTTCCCCCATCACTAGTTAAATTAAGTGAAGTTTCAAATTTTGATTGTTCAATTAATTTTGAAAAAGTATTATCCAAATTTACTTTATCAAGTTTCAAATATTCCTTACTAAATCTGAGAATTTTTGTCTTCTTAGAATTATCATTATCACAATCATATGAAATATCAATTTTAGTATTAGTTATAACATCTAGTAGTATAAGTACTAATGCTTCAAAAACAGATAACAACTCACTTTGTTTAACTATTTTAACTGTCTCTTCTACAGTTACATCACCAGATTTGTTTCTCAAAAATGGCGATGTGAAGTGAGCACCAATAATTTTTACTTTATTTTGTGATTCTAAAAATTTTACAAGCCTATTAACTGTATTATTCTCAAAAACATCAATGATTTTTAAGCTAACTCCATATTTTCTTTCAATTTGTTTCTGAATACTAACAATATTTATAGAGTCCCCTCCAAGTTCAAAGATAGTACTATCATTTGAAAAATCACTTACATCAAGAATACTAGAGAAAATTTGACGAACCTCTATTAATAAGTTTTCATCATGTCTTTTTTCTGTTTCATATGATTGGTAATCAGACAATAAATTATTAGCTGATTCTAAATCATTCTTTTTATAATTCATAGTATTAGCTAGTAATTTTTTCTTATCCACTTTACCATTTTCTGTAACTGGAATCTTTTCAACTTTATAAATTTCTTGAGGAATCATATATACAGGAAGTTCATTTTTAATTCTTTCCACAATATATCCATACAAGTTAGAATTAATCTCACTCTGGACGAAACAAATAAGTTTATTAATACCACTTTCTGCGCTCTCAATAATTGCTACTACATCTTGAACATCGCAATTATTTTTAATTACTTTTTCAATTTCTGGAAGTTCTACACGATAACCATTTATTTTCACTTGATCATCTAGTCTCCCCATAAACTCAATAGTTCCATTCTCTCGAAGAATACCAAAATCACCTGTTCTGTAAACTTTTCCAAATTGTGAATTATTTACAAAAGATTCAGAAGTTTTTATTGGATTATTTAGATACTCTTCTCCTACACCAACTCCTCCAATAATAATTTCACCTAATACATCAACTGGACAAATATTTAATTTTTCATCCATAATCCAAATTTTTTGATTTCCCAGTGGGTATCCGTATGGTATAGTTTTCCATTTTGATTCAACCTTTGATATTGGATAATATATTGACCATATACTACATTCAGTTGCTCCACCTAAACTATATAAAGCAACCTTTTCTCCAAACTTATCAAAAATTTTACCTGGTAAATCTAAGGGAATATAGTCCCCACTCAACATAACAACTCTTATAGAACTAACTTTTTCATTAATTATTTTTAAGGAATTTTCAGGTACAGAAATATTTTGAATTTTTGTTTCATTCAATTTATAAACTAGATTATTAGTTTCACGACCAAAAATAATACAATTTAGAAACATTTGATTAGCTGATAATGAGAGGTTTTTAGTAATTAATTCACTATCTGCTGCCCCAATTACACAAGATGAGATACCATTGATATTTGCAACTGTAGTAATATGCTGTCCTAAATATCCAGAATCAATTAGAGCATATTTATAACCATCACTACCATATTTTCTAATATTTGCTTCTGAATTATATACCAATAAAATAGTAAAACTTGAATGTTTCGAGATTATCTGATTACTATAATAGTGTACATCGCTTTCAAGAGGGTTATTATTAATTCTATAGATTGTATTGGCTACTGGATTGTAATAATAGATACCTCCGCTTATTCCTTCAATTTTATTATTTTCGATCGAAATATATATATCAATAGGGTAAAGCCCTCCGGCAGATGGATAAAGGTAATGAGAAGTATTGTGCCCCTTTATTTTTCCTAGTGAGGATATAACTTTAAAGAATTTATCCATAGGTATTAAGTCTTCTTCACAAAAACTTCTTGTAGACTTTCTACTTAGAATAAAATCAGGAAAACTATTATTTGATGGGAGATTTATTTTTTCATTATAATTACTAATCACAAACCTACTCGTACAATCACTCTTATATTTGTCACTAGCTTCCTTATCAAATACTATATTTTCATCAATAAGACTGTTTAAGCTTGTCAAATTTTCGAACTCATCACCAATTTTATCTATATTAAAAATTTCATTATTGCTGTAATTTAAATATGCCTTCATGGTGGATGGAACACTATTCCAGACAGTTATCTTCTCTTGCTTAATAATATTATTAATTTCCTCTAGATTTCTCCTATCATCAACAATATAAAGACTGCCTCCAATAGCAAGAGAGCCAAAAATATCAAAAACAGATAAATCAAAACTTAATGAAGACAAAAGTATAAAATGATCATTCCTATTTAGATTAAACCTTTTATTGATATCAACAATTGTATTTACAGCACTTCTGTGAGACACAGCTACCCCCTTTGGCTTTCCTGTACTACCAGAAGTGAAAATCACATAGGCCACCTGTTCTTCGTCATTAATCCCATCAGCTTTTTCTAATTGTTCTATTTTATCAATATCATTAATCATATATTCTATTTCTGCAACATTTTTAATATATGCCACTCTCTCTGAGGGACAATCTTTTTCAATAGGAACATATGTATTACCGCTATATAAAATACTGATTAAATCAATAATAGTCTGACAATTACGTTCATCAATAATCCCAATTTTTTGCCCTTTTTTCCCAATTGTGTGTGTTATACTAGAGGCTCTTTGTATAACTTCTTTTTCTAATTGAGAATATGTATAACTACAATCTTTATCCTTAATAGCAATCTGGTTTGGATAGTTCTTTACTGTATTAAAGAATAGTTGTTCTAATCTACAAGAATCATATCCTACTGTAGTAGTATCATTATAATTTTGGATTATTAACTTATCACTATTCGGTAATTCTGTATCTATATTTTTTTTACCGTTTAAAATTGAAGCAACATTTTGCTCAAAAACTTCAATAATCTTTAGCATAAATTTTTTTGTAAATTTTTGAGTTGAATAATCCCAATTTATTAATATTCCTTCATGACTATTAGAGATTTGCATATCAATATAAACTTGAGGAGTTTGACTGATTCCATAAGTCATTTCTCCTAAATAATCAGTTGCTTGTTTTGTTGTCTCCTCTGAGATTAGACTAGTAACTACATAGGGAACTATTAAATTTTTCTTATACTTATTTGCATATGCTCTTAAAAAATCAATACCGTCAAATGAAATATTATCTATTGCTAAAAACAGATCAGCTTGTAAGGAGGTTACTTTTTCAATAAAATTATCCTCAGAATCTTGATTCTGATTATCTAAAAATATATTACTTGTAAAATCACCAATCAGATTATCAATATCTTCATGTATATTTTTTCTATTAAAAACACTTAAATTGATCGTGAATTTTTTATTTTGACTCCATCTTTTCAAAGTATCAAAGTAAATTTGTATAAAAAAAGCCGTCGGAGTAATATGGTTATTATGGCAAAATTCTTTAATCAAAACCCAAGATTGTTCATTTAAAAATAGAGATTCTCTAGAAAAGACATTCTCTACTCCAGCTTCTGTATCTTTATCAATAATCTGAGGAGATTCAGGGAGTTTATCTAATTTATTCAACCAAAATGTTTTGGCTCTCTCTTTATTTTCGCTATCATTATTTGTGCTTATAATATAATCTCTAAATGATATTCTAGGTGCTAATTTACTAATATCAGCTCCATTATAAGCTGCTAACCATTGACTAGCAAAAATCTTCATGCTTTTGGCATCTGCCAATAAACCATCAATACTAATAAACAAAATAGTATATTTTTCTGAAATACGTAATGCACTAATTTCGAACAATGGCCATTTCGTGTAATCAAAAATTTGATGACTTAATTTATCTCTTCTTCTATTTATTTCTTTATCAATCTCTTCTTGTGTCGAACTACTCATGTCTAAAATATCTATCTGATATTTTAATGTATCAGGGAGTATCCTTTGCTGTAAGTCTTCAGAAAAGATTGCTCTAAGCATACCTTGACTTGAAATAACTTTGTTTAGAGCATTTGATAGTCTTAAAGGATCTAATTGAGTTTTAATTTCAAAATAACCATGTGTTCCATAACCACCCATTTCAGAAAAATTATTTCTTCCTAATAAATAAGATTCCTGCATATTTGTCAAAGGAAACCACTCATTTTCATTTTTCACATCATGCGTGATTTCATTATTTTTGATAAGTCCTAAATCCTCATTTTTATGCAACAGAATATCCATTAAACCATTAAAGGTGCAATTTTTAGAAATTTCTTCAATAGAAATATTTATTCCAAAAATATTTTTTACTTTAGCAGCTAGATTAATTAGTCCTAATGAGTTTAGACCATACTCCATTAAACTTTCATCACGATTACTTACCTCAACTGGCAAAATTTCTATTAAAATTTCTTCTAATTTTGAATTAATTATATTATCCGAATTCTGAAAATTCTGTTCTTGGGTTTTAATCGTTAATTTACTTCTATCAATTTTCCCACTTGTATTATATATAAAAGACTCTACATTTTGGAAAATAGAAGGAACCATATAAATAGGTAGCTTAGCTTCTAACTCTCTTTTCACTTCAGAAACATCAATATTCCCAATATAAAAGCATACCAAGGTATCATTAAGTACTGTTACAGCTGCATCAATAATTGAAAGATCTATATCAAATATTGAACGTTCAATCTCTTCGAGTTCTATACGATAGCCGTTAAACTTCACTTGATTATCATTGCGCCCTCTGAAATATATGTTTCCGTGCTTATCAGTATTCACTAAGTCACCTGTTTTATAGTAACGAAATCCATTTAAATAAAAAAAGTTCTTTTTATTCAAAATATCTCGATTTAGGTACCCCACTGATAAGCCTTCCCCGGATACACATAGTTCACCACTGTCATCGATCAGAAGATTATCTTGACTAATATTTCCAATTGGTATTTGCTTAGAATCTAATTCTTTTAAGTCTTTTGCTTCCCACAAGCAAGCACATACTGTACATTCAGTAGGACCATATGCATTTATATATCTAGTTTCTTCTAAATTGATTTTTTTTAGAAGTTTTTTATGGGGTTCAGAACCAGCAGTGATCAGCAAATTAAAATTAGAAATTACTTCTTCACTGAGCAATTCAGAATAAGATGGAGGTAAGGTGGCAATAGTCACAGAATGATTTTTAACGAAATTCTCAAATTTATTTACATCTTTATCACTGTCTAAAAATAGAGCTAATGTAAGGCCATTCGTTAATGCCATTGAAATTTCCCAAATTGAAGCATCAAAAGAAATGCTAGCGAATTGTAAAATTTTATCATCTTTTCCCAATTTCAAATGTTCATCGAACAGTTCTTTTAAGTAACTAAATCCTTTGTTCGATATTTGAACACCCTTAGGTTTTCCAGTACTACCAGATGTGTAAATTATATATGCGATTTTTTCGTTACTATCATTACTATCATTATCTCTTTTACCTAAAATATTAAAAGTAAGGTTTATATTATCATCTATTCTTAGGTAATCAACAACTGTTAAATCCTCATATTTATAATCAGTTATGATTCCATTTGCTTGACAATCATTTTTTATAAAATCTATTCGTTCTTTGGGATAAGTAATATCTATCGGTACAAAAGTGATGCCAAGTTTAGACAATGATAAAATCGTAATAATGTACTCAGGGCCTCTTCTCATATGCACTATTACATTAGATCCAGGAAGTAATCCTACTTGTTCTATCTTCTTACTATAATCTTCTACTTTATTAAAAAGCTCTTCATAAGTGATACGACTGTAGTCTGTTTCAATTGCTAACTTATTTGGCTGATCATTAAACCTAAAAACTATATCATAAAAATTATATTCCATTATTTTCTCCAATTTACTCTAAAAAAAAGAAATTATCTCATCAAGACTGCTTTCAAATTCTAGAATTATATTCTGAATTTTCTTTCCATTATAAAATTGTGATTTACTTTCAAACCCAATCGAAAAATTATTATCGTCCTTGATATTTACAATCAGTGATAAACTATATTTTGCTTGAATAGTATCTAAAATGTCTATTGACTTAAATTTAATGCCTTCACTTTCAAATTCTAGTTTTTTGTTATGGTTATAAACATACATCCAATCCATTAAATTATTTGCGTATTCACCACAATACGCTTTGTACATCGAATCAATTTTATTAAATGGATATTGACAGTGATTAACTAATTCATTAACCATTTTCCCTATTTTATTAACAAATTTCGAATCGTTTGAAATATTATTTTCTGAAACGGATAATGGCAGAGTATTAAAAAAAGGTCCAATAATTTTTGAAGTAACTTCGTTTGATCTCGTTGAAATTGTGATTCCAATCGTATTTATTGGTTTATATGAAATCTTATTTTTAGTTAAAAATAAGGCTGATAATAATAAAGTGCTAACGGTCACGGATGCCGCTTTAGAAACTTTTAAAAGCTTCTCTATTGTTTCCAATCTTATGTTAACAGGGTAATATTTTGAGACATCTACACCATAAGTCTGTACCATATCATTATCATTTGAAAAATTACCTAAACTTTGAATTTCTTTTTTCCAGAATTTCTCATCTTCAATATTATCTTTTTCATCAATTGAATCTAGATAATCAAAATAATCTATTTCAGAAGATTCATTTTCAATACCATTTAAATAATTTCTTAGATTTTGTGTAAATATTTCACGTGATTTCCCATCAAATATACTATGATGAAAATCAAAAATTAAAAATTTTAGATTTTGTAGACTAAAATAATTACAGTAAAATAGATTTTTTTCTACATCAAAATCTATTAAAGAAGACTTAATAGTATCATTTAAACTTCCGGTACTCATTTCTCTTCTTACAATATCTATTTCATGGCCGTTAACTTTAAAAACAATTTCTCCACTTTCTAATCGTAAACAACTATGTAGTATACGTTGACTAGAAATAAATTTTGAAATCTTATTCAATATTTTATTTTCATTAATTTGAGTTACACCATAAAGCTCAAAAACTAAAGGAGAATTATATTTATATTTTACATGATTAAATTTTTCATCGAAAAATATACTTTGTTGTACTGCAGAAGCTTTTACTGTAGATAAATTGTTATCTTTTGAAATTTGTAAATCATCCTCAGATTTATAACTATTGTTGACCACCTCTATCAAAGGATTCGTACTTAACAATTCAGAAACTCTTATATTTTTATTCTTTTTCTTCATGTAATTTACAAATTTCATTGCTAAAAGAGAGTCACCTCCATTTTCAATAAAGCTTTGATTAAAGTTTATATCTTTTATTAACAAAGCTTTCAATTCTTTTTGCACATCCAAATCAATATTATCTAATTTAACTTTTACATTATTGGTAGAATTATTTGATACTTCTCTCTTGAATTTTTCAGTAAGAAGTTTATTATTCAATTTACCATTTACAGTAAGAGGTATCTCTGAAATATTTATAAAATATTTAGGAACCATAACAGATGTTAACACTTCCGATATATTTTTTCTTAGTCTATAGTCATCTATTTTTAAGCCCGTGTAAAAACAAACCACTGTGTTATCAATAACAGTAACAATAATTTGTGTGTTTTTAGAATTTAAAATATTCTGAATAACATCTTCAATTTCACTAATTTCAATTCTCTGTCCATTAATTTTAACTTGAGAATCCTTTCTACCGATGGTTATTATTTCCGAACTATAGTTATAATATCCGAAATCACCAGAATGATACAACTTTTCTCCATTAAACGAATTTAAATAGAAAAAGTTCTTTTTATTTAGTTCTTCACGATTTATATAGCCATTCGCTACCCCTAGTCCACCTACAATGATTTCTCCAATTTGCATAGGTGCACAAATATTTCCAAACTGATCTAAAATATATGTACTAGAACCAGAAATACTTTTTCCAATAGGGATTGATTTTTTATTATTTCTATCTATTATTTGAATTGTAGATAAAACACTATTTTCAGTGGGTCCATAACCATTAACAAGGACAATATTTTCATTTGAATGATAAATATTTTTTATCAATTTATCCTTGACTATCTCGCCACCTGTTATTATGAATTTGAAATTATTAAATAATTCATTATCATAAGAAAAAAGTTCTTGCAGTAAGGTAAATGACATTATTGATCCAAATTTATGATTAGATGTTAAAATTTGTGATAATCTTTCTATATCGAATATATAGTTTTTCGGTATAATTTCTAAAGTCTTTCCACTAGTTAAAGGTAACCATATTTCCAATTCAGAAATATCAAAACCTAAAGAATTTAGCTGTAAGAAAGTATCGCATCCATTCGATAATTCTTTTAAATTATTATCGTTAATCAGTCTTATTATTCCTGATTCTGGTATCATGACTCCTTTTGGAGTCCCTGTAGTTCCAGAAGTATATAAAATATAAAGATTAGAACAATCGCTTGAAGTACTATTTGACTTGTAGTTTGGATTAATTTTTAATTCATTATGATCTATATAATAACTACAATTTGAATCTTCTAAAATAAATTTCTGTCTTTTTTGAGGGTATTCTGGATCAATTGGCACATAGGTTATCCCCATTTGTACTAATGAAAGAATATTAATAAAAGTATCGAATTCTTTATATCCGATTACCCCAATTATATCCCCTGTTTTTATAACGGTCTTTAGATAAATAATTCTATTTTTTATCAATTTAAATAGAACTTCATAAGTAATTGTTGAATTACCTAATCTTAAGGCGATGTTCTTTGGAAATTTATTAGAAATATCCATGAACCTATCCATTAATGATAAATTTACATTTTTGTCAAAATTTTTTAATGACTTGCTTTCTCTCTCAATTATTTTGCTTATAAACTCAGGCTTTGCTATCTGAATTTTTGATATCCTTTCCCTAGTTTCACAATGAACAATATTTGTTGTAAAGCCAAAGAAATTTTTTATCAACGAATTGATTTGCTCTCTATTGTATATTTTTTTATTATAAATAATCTCTAACTCATTTTTTTGATATTTGAATCTTCTGTAAATTATGCTTATCGGAACTGGTAAATAGTTCGGTGTTTCCTCCTTTACAACTACTTTAGAGTCCTCAATCAAGTGATTCATATTATCTACATAATAATTAAAGCTCCATTCAAACAAGTTTTTTCCATTTGCTTTAAGATTATTTATTAATTCATTATAAGGATAAAAAGAATGTTTAATATCTTTTAGAAAGTTTCTCTTAATTTCTTTGTAAGCATCAATAATACTTTCTTCGCCTGAAAAAGAGTATGAAAATGGAACTGTACTTGTGAACATTCCAAAACAGTTATAAAAACGCTTATTTCGCCTGTTATAATAGGGGACTCCTAATATGCCATTTTTTTCATTAGCAATTCTATATTTGTAAATACATAATAACGTTATTAAAAAAATATTTTCATTTAAGTGATTTTTCTTTAGAAACAATTCCCATTTTTCTAAAAAGTTAGCATCTAAACGAATTAATATTTTCTCCGACGATGGATCTTCGGGAATATTTTCAAATGAATTTTTACAGCTATATAATCTATTTTCCCAATATATTTTATCCTCATTAAATTTTTCCGTATTTTCAAAATATCCTTGTTCTTCTTGTAAGTATTCAATATACTCGATTCCATTATTAAATTCGTGTTCATTATAAATATCAAAAATTGCACCTGCAATTAATCCAATTGAGTACGCATCTACAATTGAATGGTGAAACATTACGAATAGCTGCCCACCGTTTTCATTTTGGTAAACCCCAAATTTAAACAAAAAGTCATTATAAATATCAAATTTGTAATCTAAACAACTTCTTTTATAATTTTCAAATTCTTTTTTGTCAAAAAAAATATTCACTATAGAATTATCAAATTTAAAATCACGATATTTCTGAATAATTTCTTCATTTTTTAATAGATAAGTTGTTCTAAAAATTTTCGAAGAATTAAGAACTGACACAACTGCATTAAGCAATTTATATAAATTAAAAGGAGTAGAAATTTTATAAAAACCTCCTTCGTTTGATATTCTTGGTTCACAATATATTTCTTCAGTATATATAATTCGTTTTTGTGCATTTGTTAAGTTATAATATTCCATTTCAACTTCCTTACTCATTAAAACTAATACTAAAAATAATATTTACAAATTTTTCTATATATTTCTCTTTTTCATCCTCACTATCAAATTTTGAAAAGCTAGGGAATGAATTTTGAATTAAATTCACAATCATTTTTGCTTCTAGTAAAGGGAGATTTTCTTTAAGTTCTGGATTAATAACTGTAAGTATCTCTACAACAATGGAAACCATCTTTTGATTAAAATAAATCATTAATTTTTGAAACTCTTCATCTTTCCTTGAAAGTAACAGGATATCACTATTTAAAAAATGATTTTCCCAATTATTATCTATTCCATTAATTAGAAATTCTTTGAATTTAATTTCTGAACGAATATTTTTTCCTGTAACTTCTTTTCGTAAAACTTCCATTTGCTTTAAAGAATAGTTAAAAAATGTCTTGATTAATTCTTTAAAGACATCTTCCTTACTACTGAAATAATTATAAAAAACTCCCACAGAAACTCCTGCAACCTTTGTAATCTCTTTTGTTGTAATAGAAGTTATGCTTCTATCCTTTAAGAGAGCATCTGTAGCCTTTATTAATTTTTGTTTATTATCATCTTTTGCCATAGTTACCTCAAAATAATTTTATATTCTATAAATGAATTTTAGTTCATTTATAGAGAAAATGCAAGCATTTAGTGAACCAAAAGTCATTTTTCCAACGAATTCTTTTTATATATGAACAAAAAATCATTGAAAAGTCTATTTTTATGTATTATAATAAACTTACCCGTTGTGCTAGTTAATTTTAAAATAGCGTAAGTTATGAGCCAGAATAATTTTTTCAATTCGTAACTAGAGGCAGGCTAGCCCTCTAGCTAATGTATGTTCAATATCAAAAAGTCAACACAGTTCATAAAAACGAGTTTCAATAATTCGTCTCATTTCAAAATCATTATGCTCTTCAGTCCTTACCATGTTTTGTCAAAATGGTGCCCATAAATGGTAAACTTTCTGTTCTAAGTCCGTTTTGAGTTCACTGCTTAAGTAGCCTGAATCACCTAGGATAACCGATTGTTTACATTCCGCTAATATCATGGACAGTGGCTGGTGTGACAACATAGTTCAGAATATAGCCTGATAAGCTCACCAGCATATGAACCTTGAAACCGTAGAACCAAAGATGTTTAGATGCGTTACAGCCAATATCGGCTAATCCTTAAAAAAATAGCCACTTGGTGATTGTGAACAAGTTTGCAAAGTGGTAAAGGAAAACTATCTATCTATAATGGCGACTCTATCAGATAGAAGCATTTCACTCATAACTCATAGCTTTTCGGATTAATTAGACGAGCTTAATTAATTGTTTAGGACGACGCTTGAAATGACTTTTTAGTAGCTGACCACAAGGAAAAAGGTGGCAGATGTTGTAGAAATGGCGTTGTGATGTCATCCTAGTTCATCTTGTAACAATAGCAAGAAAAGAAGTGATTCATCTTAAATCTTGACCAAACACCAACATTACGCCGATATTTGAAGGAATCGGGGCAATAGTTTTGGCAGAAGTTATGACAAATTTGGGATAATTGACGTAAATTCCATTGCAAATCAAATAATGAGATTTAGCAGTATACTGTAAGTGGTTCATTTGAGCTTTTATTGTATTTTAATATTAACTAGCACAAGGGATAATGAACACATAATTTAATAGAACTAATAGTTTGAGGTATCTTCATGAAAATTTTTTGTCTCCCATATGCTGGTGGCTCATCATCAATCTACTCATCTTGGAAAAATTTATTTAGAAATTGCACTATAATTCCAATAGACTTACCTGGTCACGGTACGAATATAAACATGAATCTATTAGATACATTTTCTAAAAATCTTGAGTTCCTTTATAATGAAATTGTCTCCAACATTTCTGATTCAGAAAAATATTGTATCTTTGGACATAGTCTAGGTGGTTTATTTACCTATGAGATTTGTAAAAAAATTGAGCAGTCAGATTTTCATAATCCTGATAAAATTTTTATTTCAGCAACTAAACCTCCTATGTATAAGGAAAACTATCATTTGGAAACAAATGCAGAATTAAAAGACATTTTAATTGACTATAACGCTACACCTAAAGAAATTTTATACAACGAAGAAATCTTTAACTTTTTTAGGCCAATAATATTAAATGATTTCAAAGTCTATAATGACTATGAATTAAGTGATAATACTCAACAGATAAAAACCAAAACGATTATTTTTTATGGCACAAGAGACTCTATTTTTCATGAAGAACTAAACAAATGGCAATTATTATGTACAGATAATATTGATTATTACCCCGTTGAGGGAGATCATTTTTTTATTACTTCAAATTTGAGTCAAGTATCAAAAATAATTAAAGACATGGTAAATTAGGAGATATAACCAATGTTGATCTTGATATCTGATATATCTAAGTTGGATTCTCAAATCATTGATTACGTTTTTTTAGATAGAATACCATCATATAGATTAAAAACTAAAAATAAAAGCGATATTCAAAAATCAATTAATTCATTAAAATTACTTAAAATTGGATTAAATGAATTTGGAATTGATTTATTAAATGAAGATTTAGTATACAATGAATTCGGAAGACCAAATTTAAAAAGAGAAGACATCTTCTTTAACATTTCTCATTCAGGAAAGTATATTACATGTGCTATTTCAAATAAAATGATTGGTATAGACATACAAAAACATATCGAGAAGTTTGAAGAAATAATACCTTTCTTTAGCACTTCTGAACAAGAATACCTAGCCAGTATATCTTTACATAAAATATTGATAAAAGAATTTTTTAAGATTTGGACAGTTAAAGAAAGTTACTTAAAATTTTTAGGTGACGGTCTATATAAAGAATTAGATTCTTTCTCACTTTTTCTTGATATGAAACAAATAATCGATGGAGATCAAATCGTCAAAGGTATTTTGTATAAGAATTTTTCTATCTCTGAAGAGTATACTATGTCTGTTGTATCTAGTTTTGACGATAACTATGAAATTAGATATGTTGACCCTAAAATACTGACATGTCAATAAAAATTCCACTTTTGGGGAGAAATCCATCGATTACTCTGCAAAGAGTTTTATGATATACACTGTAGCCACAAACATGTCAAGTTAGTTCACCAGTACCAGCAAATATTTTTTTAATCTCATAACTTTTATTTAACATCATTATTCGTTTACAGTCATAAAAACATTCTTGCTACTATTAGCTTCACTCTAATTTTAACCTCAATATAATAAACTTTTTTCTGTCACTATAGACTATTTTTATTCATTCTAGATAAACATCTTCTTGGAATTCTGGCTCTATATGTTTATTAGTATTGAGAATCTTTACAAGCATTTCTAACTTCCTAGATAGTCTCTCATACTTGTCAAGATACAAACCAAGTTCTTCTTGCGTTACCCTTATTTCTTCTTTCACTTGTTCAATTGAAACCGCTTCTGTTAAGTTCAATTTTGAAAAGTCATATCTTGCAAGCTTTCGACTGCTCATATCCTCACTCTTCAAATTGATAAGCACTTCCGCCATCTTATTTAAGTTGGCGATTTTTTCATTAATTTGATTTAGTTTTATATCTATCTCTGCTATTTCTTTTACTAACTCGTCTTTAATGTCTTGGTATTTCTTATCTGCTTCAGTTAATTCAATGAAGAGGTTAATCTCAGTAATCTTTTCCTGTAGACTCTTAACTGTAGGTCTTCTGTATGGTATTACTCGACTATCGTTGGTTAGCTGTCTTATCAATGTTCTCCTTTGACATACTGATTCTTATCCGAATGTTCTTTGTTATAGACAAAATATGAGGTTGTCTCTCGGATATAGACTTTATATTTTGTCTGATTGTCTTCTTCAATAATATCTAGCTGATAATTAGGAATGAAAATAAGACCGCTCTGTTTGACACCGAAAGCCACCTTGATATAGACGCCCTCATCAACTAGCTTCTCAATTTGATGTTCTGCAAGTTCCACTTCAAATTCGTGAACGGCATCTCGTTTTTCCTTAAATGTCTTAAAGGATTCCTCAATCTCTTCAGTGGATACTTTATCCTTATCTCGTTCTTCTTGGAAAGCATGGTACTGTTCCTGTAAATTCTCTAATCCTTCTGAAGCAACGATTTCCTTATTTTTAAAATAATCTTGAAAAAATTTGACATCATATAATTTCTTATCACTTATTTTTTTATGACCCAAACTTATCTTTTGATTATCTTCTTCCAGGATAAAAGTTACATTTTTGTGCTTTAAGTCAATGGTGAGATTCAATTCTTTTGCTTTTGTCAGTAACTCATCCAAAGAATTGACACGATTCAACAAAAATTCTAAACAACTTTCAATTTCTATCTTGGCAAAATGCGTTCTAAAAAATTCTTCATCATATAGATCTCGTTTGCTGAGTTGGCGTCCTCGAATTGGTTTTATCATCATTCTATCTGTCATAAAAAAACGGCTATGCTTTTGACTAAAATCAATCTGAACATACAACTGCTTTGCTTTCTCTAAAAGATCATCAAACGATTTAGATTGCTGAAGCAAAAAATAAAGACGTTGTTTCAATTCAAATTTATGACTAGATTCCTTATATTTTTTATAATCTCGATAGGAATAACGTTTCTCAATCATTTTTGCACCAGCCATTTTAGAAATACGGTCTGAAATCATACGGAGGTTTCGTTCCAAGGCATAGTTCCATATCAACTTTTTATCTGAATTGCGGTCAATAGCGTTGATTATGATGTGATTATGAACATGATCTTTGTCTGTATGAGTTGCTACGATAAACTTAAAACGACCTCCTGTCAATTCCATCATGGTCTCATAACCAATGCGGTTAATTTCTTCAGGTGTCAGATTATCTTCAGGAGAAAATGATTGAATGAGGTGATGAGCATGAATAGTTTGTTGGTGTTTTTCTTGTCGGTCGTTTCTGGATTCGTACAACTTGTCATTATTGGTGAAGTTGACATTGTACATCTCTACCATTTCTGCATGACTAGGGAAGTCCAAGTAATTGCTCATGCCAAAATCAGATACCAATTTCAAATTGTCCGTTTTATCAGGGTTGAGAATATACTTAATTAAACGCCTACGATATTTTTTTCCGTGCGTCGCAAAGTGTTTAGTAACTACCATGAAACTCCTTCAGTCTTTTCACCTCCGCTTGAAATTCTTTGTCCACTTCCTTAATTAACTCTCCGACTCCTTTACTCAATTCTTGTAATTGGTCCTGAGAAATCAGATGGCTTTGATTAATCGCACGCGCAATTTGATTTATGTTATTTCCAATCCGTCTCAATTCAAAAACTAACTGGTCATAAGTATCAGTGTTAATCATGACAAATGACATATTGGGATTAAGTAAAACTTTTCTGGCATAGACTGAGAAATTTTGACAATTGCTCTTAGCAATCCGTTCATTCAATTGGTGTAATTCTGGATCAGTTAGAAATACTTTTTTGAGATTAGTACGATAGCGATAAACCATTACATCCTCCTAACCCATATATTTTTCACGGAACTCACGACTGAGTGGCTGCACTTGATTCACTTCTGCAATCAATTCTTGAACGCAAGTCAATAAGATTGAGACGTGCTCTTGCGTCACTTGATGATTTTCTCTTGCGATAACCAGAACTTTATACACATCTCGACTAATCTGTTCAAACTTTTGAGACTGCCAAAGGGAGAACCAACTTTCAAAAATTCTATCCTGATAATTCTTTTTCAATAAATTCTGACGAAGAAATTCTGAGAAACTATCCATTTTTTGTTCCCTCATCATTTCTTTTATCTGTTTTTCTTCTTGTCTCGTGATTCTAAATTGCTTTCTGATTGACTTAATTTCTTGTCCCATTCTGATATCCCTTCAACATTCTACTTGTCTGACAGTGTAAGTCTACCTCACATTGTCAGTACGCTTCCTAAAGACCTCACTTGCTTCTTGTTCGGTCTTTGCGAGCTCAGATATTGTGTCCACAATATCCCAAAAATCATATCGCCAGCTGACTAAAACCTTCCAGTTTTGACAGCTAACGATAAGATAACTTGGTGACTCTGCCCCCAAACCCCCAGAGAAAAATCTTAGTTGGATTTTTTAAAAGTTGAGAAAAGTATAGCAGAAGAAATTTGGGGAAGTTATCACAGGAAAAAAGAGAGCAAAAGCTCTCATAACAATCCACTTAAACACTACAGAGTAGTTAAAAATTAGTAACTAATATTTTATATAATAAAGTAACTGGAGTTTTATCTTATGTTTTCTAGTATTCATCTTAAAGAACGTAGAATATCCAATCTTAACTCTCTAATCTATTGAAAATCAATAGAGCTTCATACAACAAGTGGGAAATGAGGAAATCCGTTCCAAATCAAAAAAATCTTTCTACTCTTGCAAGAACACCTGATGTTCCAACAATCTATTTTAAATCAGAATACAAGATTATGCCCCCTATCTTCAGTTCTCTTCAAAAAATTAAGATAAGGTTGATGAGTACGCAGGGGAATTACTTCAAACACAATAATCACATGATAAGGTTGTGACACGTTTTCCTGTAGAAGTGTTCTATGATGTTTCTCTTTCTACTGGTCTTGGAGAATCTCTCTTTGATGAATAGTGGATGCTGCGCTCGAAAACTATCAACATCAATAATGATTATTTTGCCCTGAAACTCTTTGAACTTGATACAATGGATAGTTTTCTTTCTAGTTCGCCACGAAAGAAAGCTACTGGATTTTGTCTCATTTTCTTTCCTCTCGTCAGTGTGTGAATATTGCAAGCTAAGGTACGGGCAAACTCCTCCTCACTATATCATAAAAACTCATTAAGCTACTATCCGATTTTCTGGTGTTTTCTAGTATGCTCTAAATACCATCCAAGTAATCTCTGTAACGCTCCAGTTCTTCTAAAGTAGTCAACAGATAAATGTTAGTATTCACCATAGCAGACAAGTCTACACTCATCATTTCTCTCATCATCAAAGGGAATATCTTGATAACGATAGAGACAAGATAGGAGACTTTGTTCCACATTTCTTGACAATCTTCATTTTTAAAGTTAATTCATAATCTTCAACCGGATTCAACATTTCTTCTTTCCCCACAATATCGACATAGGATACGTTGAACTTCTAGCAAATAGCACCTATCAGCTCAGTTGAAAGTGGACTTGTACCGTTCTAGTAACTACTAAGGCTATTACGTGAAATACCCCCAATTCATGCAAATTCTGGTTGTGTCATATCATGTGTCTTTCGTAAAGATTTGATATGGTCTCCAATCAGGGCAATTTCTTTTTACTTAAAAATACTATCATATCATTTAGAATTTTAAAAAAGACTGATTCAAATTCATTAGGGGATATAGTTCTAAAATTGAAATTTTTCGTGCTAATCCTATGAAATCTCGATTTTCTAATAAATTTGTACTTATTTTCTTCAGACTATATAAATATCTCGTTGTTGTAAGTTTGTAATTGACTCAAAAGTATTAGATATAATTTCAAAACAGTGTTTTAAGCTATAGTTGACCAATATCAGAGTTTGCTATTTAATGTTAAGTAAAAATTCATTATACAATTCAAGCTACTGAAGATGAATTTATGGTATAC
>NZ_AEDV01000064.1 GCF_000148545.1 Streptococcus mitis SK597
TGATGTGGTTTGAAGAGATTGTCGAAGAGTATTAAGGAGTATAGAATAGTATTTTAACTCCATCCTCTAAAGTGCTCCCAATAAAAGATACTTGAACACTATATTCAGCATATAAGCTTTATGCCCTAAGTCAAAACAATCATTCTTTTCTAATTTATCGTAAATAAATCTAAAATCACAGAATACTGTCAGATGACTTAAAAAATGATTCTTTGGAAAAAGCGAATCAAAACTTGATTTATCACTTTTTATTCCACTATCTTTTTGTCACACATATTTATAAAGTACTGGTGCAAGCGAACATCATCAGTCAATTCTGGATGAAAAGAAGTTACCAACATATTTTTTTCTTGGGCTGCAACGATTTGATCTTCAACTGTTGCTAGAATTTCTACACCCTCTCCAACACTGCTGATAATTGGACCACGGATAAAGGTCATTGGAATCTGACCGACTCCCTTACATTCTGCTTCCGTGTAGAAACTTCCTAGTTGGCGCCCATAGGCATTGCGCTCGACCACCATATCCATAGTTCCAAGATGACTTTCTTCCTGAGAAGTAATTTCCTTAGCCAGCAAAATTAAACCCGCACAGGTCCCAAATACTGGTAAGCCAGATAAAATGGCTTCTCGGATGGGAATAAGCATCTCCTGGTCTCGTAAGAGCTTGCCCATGGTTGTAGACTCTCCTCCAGGTAAAATCAAACCCGACAAGTCACTCTGTTCTTGCTGAAAATCATCTAGATTTCTGATTTCAACACTCTCGACTCCTAATTGATCTAGTACTTTTGCATGTTCTGCAAAAGCACCTTGCAAGGCCAATATTCCGATTTTCATCTATTTTCCTCGCTCAGCCATGAGAATTTGAATCTCATTTTCATTGATACCAACCATGGCTTCTCCTAAATCTTCAGAGATTTTAGCTAAGACTTGAGGATTACGGAAGTTAGTCACAGCCTTAACAATGGCACTGGCTCGTTTAACAGGATCTCCTGACTTGAAAATACCTGAACCTACAAAGACGCCTTCTGCACCTAATTGCATCATAAGCGCAGCATCTGCTGGCGTTGCAACACCTCCAGCCGCGAAGTTTACAACAGGCAATTTTCCATGTTCATGGACGTATTGAACCAATTCTACAGGGACTTGCAAATCCTTGGCAGCAACATAAAGTTCGTCCTCACGTAAGTTTTGAATACGGCGAATTTCCTGATTCATCATGCGCATATGACGAACAGCTTGGACAATATCCCCTGTACCTGGTTCTCCTTTAGTACGAATCATAGAAGCACCTTCAGCGATACGACGCAAGGCTTCTCCCAAATCCTTAGCACCACAAACAAAAGGAACTTGGAATTCTTTCTTATCCACATGGAAACGGTCGTCAGCTGGAGATAAAACCTCACTCTCATCGATATAGTCAATTTCGATAGCCTCTAAAATCTGGGCTTCAACAAAATGTCCGATTCTGACCTTGGCCATTACTGGAATACTCACCGCTTCTTGGATTTCCTTAATCATCTTTGGATCACTCATACGGGAAACTCCACCAGCTGCACGAATATCAGCTGGAATCCGCTCCAAGGCCATCACAGCTGCCGCACCAGCAGCCTCTGCAATACGGGCCTGTTCAGGATTCTGAACGTCCATGATTACACCGCCCTTGAGCATCTGTGCCAAGTTTTTATTTAGTTCATAACGATTTTCAGTCATTTCTTTTTCCTCATCATTTGTATTGGTAGCTACCATTTCATTTTAAGTTAGATTAGAATGAATCACAAGATAAAAAAAACATAATTGTATGGGTACAGAATGATGAAAAAACTATCTGACCTTAGCTTAAGGCCAGATAGCTCATTCATTTTTATTTTTCAGCTGTAAGTGCAGCCATTGTGATGTAGTTGTATGGTTTGTTAAAGTGTGGCAAGAAGAATAGGTCTGTCAATGCCAATTTATCAATTGTTACATGCTCTTGGATAGCAAGTGAGAACATGTGGATTCCCATGCTGATTGCAGAATCGCGTGAGACCATTTGCGCACCAAGAATTTCACGGCTATCTTTGTCAAAGACAATCTTGATGGCAACTTCATGGTTGTCATGCTTCATAAATTCTGGTTTTTGAAGATCGTTAAAGCCTGTTTCAGTTGCGTTGTAACCAGCAGCTTTAGCTTTTTCAAGAGTCAAACCAGTTGAAACCATGTGAAGACCGTAGATTGAAATACCATTTGAACCTTGAACACCGATTCCTTCCAATTCATGTCCACATGCGTTATATGCACCAACGATACCAGTACGAACAGCATTTGAAGCAAGGGCGATGTAGCTTGTGTCTTTACGAGCGTTGTCATAAACAGTCGCACAGTCACCAACGGCAAATACACCAGGAAGTGAAGTTTCTTGTTTCTTGTCTACAAGGAAAGCACCGTTACGGAAGAGTTCAATCTTACCATCAGCAAGGGCTGTGTTTGGACGGAAACCAACTGCAAGGATAACCATATCCACATCGAAAGTTTCTTTATCAGTAATCAAGCGTTCAACTTTACCGTCACCCTCAATTGCTTTAACAGTTTGACCAAGCGCCAAGCGGATGTTGTGGTCTTCCAAGTTCTTCGCCATCATTTGAGTGAAGTCTTTGTCATAGTAACCGTTCAAGACAGTATCAACGATATCAACAAGGATAACTTCTTTTCCAAGACGTTCAAAGGCTTCAGCAAGTTCAACACCGATATAACCACCACCAACAACGGCGATACGGTCAAGGTGTTGACTCTTATCAGACAATTTGTGAATCACTTCTTCAGCGTTTTGGTACAATTTAACGAATTGTACATTTTCAAGAGTTGCTTTAAATTCGCGGTTTCCTTTAACAATTTCAACACCGTCAATTGGTGGCAAGATTGGTGTAGAACCTGTAGCGAAAATCAATTTCTCGTATGATTCTTTGTGCTCTTTTCCTTCAACTTCTGCTGTAACCACTTTGTTATCATAGTCGATTGAAAGAACTGGTGAGTTCATGTAGACTTTAGCACCTTTAGCTTCCAATTTTTCTTTATCAGAATAGAACAAGCCTTCAGCACCGTCAATTTGTTCCCCAATCCAGAGGGCCATTCCACATCCTAGGAAAGAGATGTTAGAGTTTTGGTCAAATACAACAATTTCGTTCTCATTTCCAAAATTATCCAACATGGTATTGATACATGCTGTACCAGCGTGGTTAGCACCAACTACAACGATTTTACTCATAGAAAAATTCCTACCTTCAATTTTAAATTTACTCTTCTAGTATAACATTTACTGTTAGCGTTTACAAGAGTTTAGCTAATTTTCCCGATTTTTTTGTAAAAAAATGTAAATAATCTGTATTTTATCAGTCTTTCTTACAATTACTCTTTTTTTCTGAGCATATTTCTTGACAAGTTTACAAATTTTATTTGTGAAAACGCTGACTTTATGGTATGCTAGTATCATGGAAAGAAAATGTAAGGGGTTAAATTCAATATAAATTTACAATATTTCAACCTTCTTTTCATAAGAGAAAGGAGTTGGTAGCTTGCCTCTTAGTTCACATTCCGAACGGCTAATGGGGACTACTATCACTATTTCATTAGTAGATGAGCGATCCGATATCTTGCTCCAAAAATCCTTTGATTTGCTCAAAGAGCTTGAATACCGCTTCAATGCCAATAGTCAAGAATCTGAGTTGATGGAAATCAATTATCAAGCTGGAATAGCTCCAGCCAAAGTTCATCCTGATTTGTTTGAATTGATTTCACTTGGATTAGAGCATAGCCTAGCGCCCTCTAGTCATCTCAACATCAGCATTGGTCCCTTGATTCAAACCTGGCGCATTGGTTTTTCAGATGCCAAAGTTGCCCAGCCTCAAGAAATTGAATCGGTGCTCCCTTTAATCAATCCTCATTATATCGAGTTAGATTCTTCCACTTCCACTGTGTTTTTAAAACAAAAAGGAATGAAGATTGATCTTGGTTGTCTAGCCAAAGGATACAGTGCAGATAAGGTTGCCCAATTTCTGAGAGCAGAGGGAGTGACTTCTGCCTTGATTAATCTGGGAGGGAATATCCTGACCATTGGAAAAAATCAGGCAAGAGGAAATCAACCTTGGCAAATCGGGATTCAAGATCCAGCCAATTCGAGGGGAAATCACTTAATGACCATCCCTGTTGTCAATAAATCTGTCGTGACTTCGGGCATTTATGAACGTCACCTGACAATTGATGGAAAAGATTACCATCACATTTTTGACAGTCAAACAGGATATCCTATTGAAACGGAACTAGCAAGTCTAACAATCATCTCTGATAAATCAGTCGATGGTGAAATATGGACAACTCGTCTATTTGGAGAAAGACCTGCTTCTATCCTTTGGCAAGTCGAAAGTTTGGAGGGCATCGAAGCTATTCTCATCGATAAGGAAGGTCACCTAAGCTATTCTTCAGGAATTCCTACTCTATAGAAATAGATGTTTCAGTAGAGTTTTAAAATCGTATTATGTAAAAAGAGAAAGGAAATCTCATGTTAAAACTTATTGCTATTGTTGGAACAAATTCAAAACGTTCTACAAACCGTCAATTGCTTCAATACATGCAAAAACACTTTGCTGAAAAAGCTGAAATTGAACTTGTTGAAATTAAAGACATTCCTGTCTTCAACAAACCAGCAGACAAGAACGTACCTGCTGAAATTCTAGAAATAGCTGCTAAAATTGAAGAGGCAGATGGCGTTATTATCGGTACTCCCGAGTATGACCACTCTATCCCAGCTGTTTTGATGAGCGGTCTTGCTTGGTTGTCTTATGGTATCTACCCACTCTTGAACAAACCAATCATGATTACAGGTGCTTCTTACGGTACACTTGGTTCATCACGCGCCCAATTACAACTTCGCCAAATCTTAAACGCACCAGAAATCAAAGCAAGTGTCCTTCCTGATGAATTCTTGCTTTCACATTCTCTTCAAGCCTTTAATCCAAGTGGAGATCTAGTAGATCTTGATGTTATTAAAAAACTGGATGCCACTTTTAACGACTTCCGTATCTTTGTAAAAATTACAGAAAAATTGCGTAACGCACAAGCCCTACTTCGCAAAGATGCTGAAGACTTTGACTGGGAAAATTTGTAAGATAGGAGACCAAAAAGAATGAAATTTGTTGGACTTGTAGGATCAAACTACGATCAATCATATAACCGTAAACTCTTGGAATTCATCCGTCGTCACTTCAAACTCAAATTTGAATTAGAAGTTCTCGAAATTGACGAAGTTCCAATGTTCAACCAAGACGAAAAATGGGATGAAAGTTTCCAATTGCGTCTCTTGTATAACAGAATTACTCGTGCTGATGGTGTCATTATTGCTACTCCTGAGCACAACCACACAATCTCAGCTTCTCTAAAATCTGTTCTTGAATGGCTTTCATACGAAGTTCATCCATTTGAAAACAAACCAGTCATGATTGTGGGAGCTTCTTACTATGACCAAGGTACTTCTCGTGCCCAAGTTCACCTTCGTAAGATTCTTGACGCTCCAGGTGTTAATGCCTATACGCTTCCAGGTAACGAATTCCTTCTTGGTAAAGCCAAAGAAGCGTTTGACGCAGAGGGCAATATCACAAATGAAGGAACTATTAATTTCCTTGAAACATGCTTGGACAACTTTGTAAAATATGTGGGAGTCGTTTCAAAATTGAAAAAACCAAAACCAATTGCACCAGAAGATTTATATTGTACAAATTCAATTGCAACTACCATTCAAGGTGTTGACCCTGATGATCCTGAATGGGTAGAAAAAGCAGCTGAACTTGTTGGAGCTGTTTCTGGAGATACTTATGTTAAATTAGACCATGGTATCTTGACAGTTAACCAAATTGACATGTTCTTGAAAGCAATGCCATTTGAATTGACATTTGCAGATGATAATAACCAATTCTTGTACTTTAATAACGCCCACCAAGATCCAAATACAATGTTTGGTAAACGTGTATGTGCTCAATCAGGAAACCGTTTAGGAACTGTGCACGGTTCATTGCCAGATTCTAGAATGAAAAACGTTGAATGGGTTGTCGGCGTATTGCGTAACGGGGATCAAGAATATGTCCGTACAATTGTGCCAGGAACACCAGAAGGCGTTATTAATACCCATAATTACCAAGCAATGTACTATCCAGATGGTTCATATGCTGGAATCAATGAAATCATCTTTAATTTCCAACCATGGCTTGACTGGTACCTCAATACAACTGGTCAACGTCTAGTTGGTGGAAATGCTGCAGCTCCTGCTGGAGGACATGGCGGAGCAGATGCTACATCTGGAGCTTCTGATTCAGGTGATGCTGGAGGTCACGGTGGTGGCGCAGACGCTACATCTGGCGCAAGTAACTAATAATAAGTTTTAGGAACCATTTTGGTTCCTTTTTTGGCTCTTTGTCAACTGTACTTGGTGGGATGTCAATCCTACTTTATGGAGTTATCGCCAGCAACGGTTTGAAAGTCTTGATCAAAGAACGTGTTTATTTCGCTCAAATGCGTAACCTAATCATCGCAAGTGCTATGTTGGTCCTTGGACTTGGAGGAGCTATCCTTAAACTCGGTCCAGTTACACTTTCAGGTACTGCTTTATCAGCCATGACAGGAATCATCTTGAACTTAATCTTGCCATACGAAAATAAAGATTAAGAGACTTGACACAGAAAGAGAATGAACAAAAACGAGCTTCTCTTTACTAACCCCAAAAAGTTGCACAAATAATTATTGAAAGGATTTAGTTCTGTACTGCACAAGACTAAGTCCTTTTATATAAAATGAAGCAAAACAGTACATAATGTGATATCGTCAATTGAAACAAGAACAAGATATAGTATATTGAATCTAGAATAGTACGTTATGGCTGTTAAAATATTTCTAGAAATTAATTTGACTTTCCTAACCGATTTGTTCACATCTTGTTTCAATCTACTATAAAAGAGCCTCAAAAAAAGGTATTGCAACTTGGCAATACCTTTTTTGAGGTGCTTTTTGAAAGCCATCAAATAATGACTTTTCAGAGGGAGCAAAAGATTGTCCTCTTTATATTTTAAACATTTAAATGTCTTTTTTAAACAGTTGGTTAAAGAAACCGTCTGTATTTTTAAGAAGGGCTTTGAATACTTTAGATTTCAAGTCTACTGTATTTTTGAAATGATCTTTAATTTTTGAATCTGACATACCATCAATATCTTTTTGAACTGCTCCATCAAATAAAGATTTCAACTGAGCATAATTTGTAATTTGATGCCCATCAATTTCAATAGTTTCAAATCCTTGTTCTGCTTTAGCTTTAACATCGTGATACCAATGTCTCTTCCACTCTTCAAGTGTCTTGAACTTGTCTCCAGAAACTTTTTTGATAATGAAATCATCACCTAAGAGACCTTTATTTTCTTTATTAGCGGCGCCTTGATGTTTGCTTGAAACATAATCAATGAATCCATGTTCGTATCCATAGTAACCCCACATACGGAAGGCATTGTGCTTAAATGATAATGAACCAGGAGCACCTTGACTCGTATTCCCACCGTAAATTCCTGCCATCATATTGACATTGACATAAGCCGTACCAAAATCTTCTGGGTGGAAGACCTTATTGCCTGGATTTCCGTGAATGGTCATAAAGTTGTTATTTACCAAATCATCAATGGTTTCAAGCTTGGTCATTTTCTCAGTATCTGTCAAGTCACGCACTTTGTCCCATTGGTGAGGACCACTTAGTTTATTTCTATCCATTGGTCGACGTATTTCACGGTCAATTTTCTTGAACCATTTACTATTGTCACCTTTAACCTTAGGAAGAACAGCTTCAGCTTCAGCATAATCAAGCATCATCATAGCTTCATTGTAGTTCTTCATGTAGTGGTCGATTTGGTCACGTGTTTGAAGTTTGTCAGGGTCGGGATTATACCATTGATTTCCATCATTTGGACGATGGTAGGCCATGTTAATACCCAATGCACCATACTCACCATTTGTTGTTGACTTATCAGGAGTTTGCAACATACCTTGAGCAAAAGCTTCCAAATCCGTACCTTGACGATGGTTATGTCCTCCAAAGTAAACTACACGGTCATTAATGTGTGTGGTTTCATGTGTGAAGGCTGAGATACCAAACTGGTCAAGCATATTGGTTACCATGAAGTATACTTGCTCATCTTTCCACGGTATATCGTAGATTTTCGCCATTGCTCCCATAGCTCCGTTAACTTGATGCCAACGATTAGTCGGTCCGAATAGTTCACGAATAGGAGATACCACGGCTCCACCTTGTCCATAACCTTGACGATTTGCATCCTTAATTCCTGCATAAGATTGATTATCCCAAACTGGTGTTGGCACCATATATTCGCTCTTCAAGAGTTTATTACGAACACTTGGAAGAGCTAAACGAGACCAGAAATCTAAGTAAGTTTGTTGAGCTTTAGCGACTTCATCAATACGTTTCTTCAATTCCTTACGTTCTTCTTCAGTGTTCTTACCATATTTCTCAAATGAACTGAATGCCAAAGTGTTGTAAGTAGAAATGACAAAAATATGTGCTTTCTTCAAGTTGAGTAACGGTAAAATCATGCGACTATGCACGTCATTATTCAAACCGTCATAGATACGATGGCGCTTGTCTTTGAAATCCTCTGTAGTCGTCTCAGGCTCAGAAACATAAACGTTCTTTGCAGCATGAATAAACCAGTCATTTAAGTCGGTGTACTTAGTGAATAAACGCATGTTATAACCTAACAAGCCATTTAATTCCCCTTTTCCAATAGTACCACCAATAACTTCACGATAAGCTTCTAAACTTCTATCTCCTTTTAAATTCTTTTCTGCTGAACCTATACGAATCAAGAAATCTAAAATACTTGGTGTTTTACCATAAAAGTCTGGTTTAAACATCATCAAATGCTTAAAGTTCAAGCCATCATAGTCAATACCATAATAACGATTTAGATAAGTCAAGGCTAATATAATCTTAGCTTTATTATCTTCAACTTTCTTGAGAAGCGCCTTCTCAGCCACTTCATCACTGTTCAGTTGATGGTCTTCATTTTCAACAATAGCTTTAACTAATTTGCCAAGATTTTCTTTCACTTCCGCAAAGCTTTCTTCAAAGAATAGATCTTTAATATAACCATTCTTACGTTCATCCGAATTAGCATTAGGATCTCTAGATGTATCTCGTTTATCCATCAAAGCACGGACTTCTTGTGAAATCAATTCTACACTTGATAATTGAGCTTTAACATCAGCAATCAATTTATCACGATTTTTAACAACCATATTTGGTGTGTAAACCACATCATCTAAACCATCGATACTATACTCACGAACTTGTTTTACCTTAGAATCAGCAATCGCTGTCACGGTCATTTCTTCTTTGGTGCCATCCGCATAGTGAACCATGATTTTATCAATATTTGATAAATCAGTTACAAACTGCCCTGCTTTCATACCTGTTACAGACAGAACAGTTTTCTTAACAAGATTGGACTCATCTGTTAACTTATTCCCTTGGTTTACAATCCACTCTTTATTATAGAACGGTTGAAGTTTTTCAATATTGCGATAGGCTTGTTCACGTTCAGCTTTGTAATCTTGCGTTGTCTTATACTCATTATCCCGTGTTGTGAGAGCGTTGAGTTTATTTACAATTGGCTCTGTAATTGCATATTTATCTGCTGTGATAGCCAATTCTTTAATTTTCTTATCAGCTTCCTCTTGTGTTATAGGCTTAATACGCCCCAATTCTTTAGAATGTTTGTATGATGAAGTACCTTTACTTACATCTTTTACAACATAGTTTCTATTGACATTGTTACCAGTCCAATAAGGATCGTCACTGATATCATGTGAACCATAAAATATCTCACCATTTTCAACTTTCATCATTGAAACAGAATCTTCAATCGAACCATGCATATTAAGACTTCCAACAGCACCACCAACTTCAATTGGTTCCTCCACATCTATTGTACCTTTAACAACAGATTTTTTAATAGCTCCCTCTCTACCTACAGTATAGTTATTACCACTATTTTGCGACCAGTAGGCTATACCAGCAGCTTTTGCTTTCTTACCTCGAATATTGGCATCTACATAAGCCTGTTCTACCAGCCCCTTCCAGTTTTCACCAACGATACCGGTCAAGTATTGTCCACCATCACCGACAGAAGTTACGTTACCGATAAAGGCTACATTTCTGAGTGTGCCTTGGTTATCAATCTTATCAATAAATCCAGATACCCAATCTTTGCCTACGATATTACCTTCAACCTTAACATTTTCAATAGTAGTTCCACCTTTAATAATATTCGCTACAGCTGCAACTTGGTTTGCCCATGGCATATTTATGTCAACATTACCAAGATTAATATTCTTTATCGTTCCGCCAATAACGTTGCCAAATAACGGACGTGACAAGTTATGAATGGTATAGTGATTATCACCATCACTCAAGAGCTTACCTTTGAAATCTTTCGTAACATATGATTTACCAAATGCTGATACATTTGTGGCATTAAGGTCAGCACCCAATTTAAACTCGCCATTTGGATGTTCTTGCATATCTCTCACAAGTTCATTGAAATTGTAATATACATTATTGAATTTTGGAACTGGTTTTTCAATATAATGCACATACTTGTTACGAACCTTCGTTGGATCTGTATGTTGAATCAAATCTTGCGCTTCAGCAGTGATTTTATAAAGTTTTTTACCTTCTTCTGTCACCTCTTCAATAGAGTCAACAGCTAAACGAGTTACCTTATTATCACGACTTGTGATTTTTAAGTACATTTTCTTCACATCTTCATCTGAAGGTTTTTCAGTCATAAAATCACTAGATGTTTCAGTACCATCGTCATTTACCTTCACTAAATTAGTAGATGCGATGTTTTTCAACTCAACTTTCTTTAAATCTAAACGTAAAGGTTTATCTTCCAGAGTCGATACTTCTGCACCCTTACCTAAATCATAAGTCATAGTAGTTGAAATCGTATAATCTTTGTAATAATCCAAGTTTTCTAAGACTTGAGATAAGTTATCGGTTTTTAAATCAACCGTTTTTACAATCTTTCCACCTTCTTTGATAGTCGCTACAATGCTTGTAATTGTAGCATTATCTTGGTTCTCTAGATTGTAGTTAACTGTAGCAGACTTAGCTAAAACATCCTTAGATACAGTGGTCAAGGTCAAAACAGGAGCCATTTTTTCTTTGGGCTTTTCTTTGGTACCTTTTACAAGAATTTCAGGCTTCATTTCTTTCAACACAGTTACTGTTTCAACTGGGTCACTGATTTTTTTGCCATGTAATTCTTCATAGCTAGTAACAATTTGACGTTCGCCATCCTCACCAACTTGTTTAATAGAATCATCGCCTATAAATTTGGTAGAATCAGATTCTTCTGTGATAGTTTTAGGAATAGTCTCTGTACGAATATCAGTATGTAAAGCAGGAAGCTCTTCTCTCTCTGGAGCAACGTCTGG
>NZ_AEDV01000063.1 GCF_000148545.1 Streptococcus mitis SK597
AATTTTATTCTCTCACAGAGATCTACCTGAGTCCTATTCGAGCTCAGGTAGTTATCTTATAAACTAAATTATCTAACTATCATTGTACCATCAACTTACAAGACATCGTTATCAGAAATCTTAGAATTTAATGTTGTTCCCCAATGGGTAATTTTACGGTGGGGTTGAGTTAAAATTGGTCTGTTTTCATAGATTGTTTGCCATCTATTCCATAGTAGACCTGTCTTTTTCTCAATCTTAATTCGCAGATTTCTCATGTTTCCTTTGATTGGGAGGTTGAGGACAAATCCTGCAGTCTGGTTACGACCGTTTCCTTCCCAAGAACGACTACGAACAACTTGGTTTCCATCTTTATCTACTGTAACTTCTTCCCAAGTTATAGAGTAGCGAGCAATGTAAGCTCCGCTATGTTGAATTGTCAATGTTTTATCTTTGGCAGGAGTCTGACTGATTGGTTGAACTGGCTTAGAAATTTGTGTCGCCGTCTCACCATTCGTAGCGATAAAGCGGAAAACTTCTACTTCTGCAAGACTGAGGGCTTGATTGTTCTTACGTAGTTGCACACGAACACGGCGTCCCAATTTCCCATTTAATTGAACATCCAAGCTCGTTCCGTCAAGTTTAGAAACATACTGTCTAGCAACTTCTGTTCCTTTTTCATCATATAAAATCACATCAAAGTCTGACAGACGTTTAGAAAGCTCTCCATCCCCACGGTTATGAAGGCGAACAAGTCCTACCTGTTCTGTACGACCTAAATCAACTTCCCACCAAGGTTGATTTTCAAACTTAGTATGAGTGATAGATTGTTGACTATAACTACTATTGGTATTGCCATCCAAGGCACGACTAGCATCTCCACCAAAATCAGTAGAACTTTGCTTAGCTTGTTTTTTCCAAGCGATATTCTCAGCACGATATACTTGGACTTCTGCAAGACTGAGGGCATTATAGCCTTCTAGCTCAATCCGAACATAGCGCGCTTTTTTATGGTTAATCGCAATTTGTGCTGACACATCTTTAAGAGATGTTATGCGTTTTCTCTCAATTTCTTTACCAGAACTGTCTAAAAGAATGACATCAAAGTTTGCCAATCTATCCTGGGCAGTGTCTGTTCGGTTGTAAATATTGATTTGGCGAATGGTTTCTTCTTTAGCCAAATCTACTTGCCACCAAGGTTTAGATTGGAAGTTTGTATGAGTGACAGAATTGTGACCATAGTTACCATCGACTTTGCCATCCACAGCTCTTCTAGCATCTCCTCCGAAAGCTGTCGAACTTTGAGTAACCTGTTTTCCTAAGGCAATATTTTCCATTGGTTCAGCGCTTGGTTGACTAGAAGATTGAGGCAGAGCCTGTTTCTTAAAGAATCGCACTTTATCCAATTTCGGATCACGATAACCATGTTTGTCTAAGGTAGCTCGTTTACCAATATTAAAGTTAGGAATATCATTCATTCGACTTTCAAAATAGCCACGAGAACGGTGTTTAAAGCGTGAATTACCTGTAAATGTAACAATATCACGATCATTATGAATCAATGGAGTCACAACATTATCATTATCAACCACATAATGCTTAATTTTTCCACTAACAGCTAATTTACGGCTTTCCAAACCAACATCCCAGAAACCATTCTTAGCATTCCAAACAGTTCTGGAAGTAATCACTTTAGGAGCACTGAAAGTCGTCACTTTCCTCAATACATGGTTATAAAAATCAGGATATTTTTGGTAAGCTTCAACCGCTGCAATCTGAGCTAGGTAGCCTCCAAGAGAATGGCCTGTCATATACAACTTGGTAATACTTGTATCCTTGGCTAATTCCCCAACAACCTTACGGATATCATCCGCTTGAGCTGGTTTATTTCCACCTAATAAAACCAAATCTGCACTTAAGTCCTTGGCGTCATTAACTCGCGTTCCACGAATAGCCAACATGTGCACCGTTCCATCTTTGAGATAAGGAAGGTCGCTCTTGGTCTCAAATAAGAAAGCATCCAAGCCACTATCTGTATGGTAGGCTTTTTTCATTTTCCAGAAAGGAGCCAATTCATTGTGCATGAGTTTGTATTCTTGACGGTCAAGATAGAGACTCGGGAAAGGATTCTTATGATCTAAAATTTTCTCAATATAATCATCGTCTCGATAGGCTAACTCCATAAAGAGAAGAGAATCACGATCTGTGACATACCATTCTTTCTTATTGTCATCTTCTCCATCTGCCAAACCATCCCCATCACTGTCTGCTAGCAAGGGATGACTGTTATATCCTAGATAATCCTTACCATCTTTGTTGTACACATAAAGTTCATCTTTGTTTTTGATGCCATCTTGGTCATCATCCCCTTCCAAATCAAGAACTTTTTCACCGTAGAGAGATTCATCAATCAAATCATTTTCTAAATGCAATTCCCCTTTGGAAATCTTCACCAAATCTTCTGCAGTTAGAGAACGAGTATTTGTTGGTTTTTCTGTCACAACTTCTTCTTTAGTTTCTTCTACAGGAGCATGAATAGGTGAGTCTTGAGCTGGCTCTGTCATCTCTACTTTTGACTCTTCCCTTTTGTTTTCAAGAACTTCACTTGCTTCTGGAAGCGGTTGAGGATCTAGTCTTGGCTCCTCTCTTAGAGGAGTTTCTAGTTTTGGAGCAACATTTTCCGGCTCTCTCAATTCCTCCTTAGAATCTAGCACTCTTGTTGCCACTTCAGATGTTACATCTTGCTTTAGTTCATTGGCTGAAATTCCAGCTGGAGCTAGAAATGCGAAGCCGACTGCAACAGATACAACTCCGATACTTAATTTTTTTATGCCAAAACGCATAATTCGTTGACCGATTTTCATTATTTCTTATCTTTCTTTTCGTTTATTTGTAAGCAGAGTCAAGCAAAATCTCATTGTGCTATATATAGGACAAGGCTGAGAAATTCAGAAAGTAATACTCTTCGAAAATCTCTTCAAACCACGTCAGCGTCGCCTTACCGTAGATATGGTCACTGACTTCGTCAGTCTTATCTACAACCTCAAAACTGTGTTTTGAGCAACCTGCGGCTAGCTTCCTAGTTTGCTCTTTGATTTTCATTGAGTATAAATTCATTCTTATCTTTCCTTATCATCCTAGTCTGCTTGGTAGGAAGCTAATGCTAGTATCCTAGAATCTTGTCTTTCACAATGCTAACTATCAGACTCTTTCAGGTACAAGAGTAGGAAGAAACCCATAGTCTACCTATGCTTCTTCTTTGTTCCGAACAGCCAGTCAATTATGAAAAGGTAGAGATATTCCCCCCTTTTTAAATCTTTTTTCTTACAATTCTGCAAGAATCGCTTTAAGCAAGCCTTTAAAGTCACCTTTAACACGTTCGGTTACTTCCACAACTTCCTCGTGGTTGAGTTCGTCTTGGAAACCAGCCGCAAAATTGGTAATACATGAAATTCCTAGAACTTTCAAGCCAGAGTGGGCTGCCACGATCACTTCAGGAACAGTAGACATACCAACTGCATCTGCTCCCAGTGTCTTATAGGCACGAATCTCTGCTGGTGTTTCATAAGTTGGACCAGTTACACCGATATAGACACCTTCATCAAGCTTGATACCCAGTTTTTTAGCTACTTCATGGGCAGTTGCACGGTATTCTGGTGTGTAGGCTTTAGACATATCTGGGAAACGTGGACCAAAGTCATCCAAGTTTTCACCTATCAATGGGTTTTGTCCTGTCATATTGATATGGTCTGAGATAGCCATCAAAGTACCAGGCCCATATCCAATACCACCAGCAGCATTGGTTACAATGACACCTTCACATCCAAGAACTTTCATGACACGAACTGGGAAAATCACGACTTCCAGAGGATTTCCTTCGTAGAAATGGAAACGCCCTTGAAGAGCCAAAACCTTGCGACCTGCCAGTTCCCCATATACCAATTTCCCAGCGTGACCGACTACTGTTGAACGGCCCCAGTTTGGAATATCAGCATAGTCTACTACAACTGGATTTTCGATTTCTTCTGCCAATTCTCCAAGTCCTGATCCAAGGATTAGACCGAACTCAGGCGCTGCAATTCCCTTTTCTTTCAGGAAAGTAGCAGTTTCATGGATTTTGTTTAAAAATGTCATTGTGTGTCTCCTTTTTTAGTTTTAAGCATTTGACCGATTTTGTCAAAGGTTTTAGTATTGCGAATGGTAATGTGGCGATAGAAAGGCATCTTGAGCAAGTACTTGTGATAGGCAGTCTTAGAGTAGGTTTCTTCAAAGAATTTTCCCCAGAAAATCCCATGTTTTCCAAAATGAAGCACCTCATCTTTCAGCTCTAAACTTTCAACTGTCGCGATGACTTGGTCCATATCCAAACCCTCCGTGTAAAAGAGGACATCTTTTCGTGCCAAGTCTTCCTTCCACCAAGCTGGGAGATTCTCCACTTCTGATTCATAGTCTTCTTGACTCAGTAAAGAAAAGCTCTGAATAAATGGATAATGGACTCCAAAGAAAGTCTCTAACTTTTCAATCAATTGGGATTTTGAGTCTGTCGAAGTAAAGAAAACATTGCCACTGTTGATGTAGGTCTCAACCTTTTCCAGTCCCAACTCTGTCAATTCTTGACAAAGCTCCGCCATGACGACCTTATTCTTACCACCAACATTGATGCCTCTAACCAGCAAAGCATAGCGCGTCATCTTATACCAATTTATCTAAGAAACTTTCCCCAATCATGGCAGTTTCAACACCAAAGTTATCAGCAACAGTCGCTGAAATATCTGCAAAATGTCCTACTGGAATGACACCATTTCCTTTAAAGGCAGGGCTATAGGCCAACAATGGAATATATTCACGAGTGTGGTCTGTTCCTGCGTAAGTTGGGTCGTTCCCATGATCCGCAGTAATCAAGAGAAGGTCGTTCTCTCTCATGGCTGCGATAATTTCAGGCAAGCGTTCATCAAACTCATGCAAGCAATCACGATAGCCGTGAGCATTACGACGGTGGCCGTAAAGGGCATCAAAGTCAACCAAATTTGTGAACGAGAATCCTTTTTCAAACTCAGCAAAGTCCATGGTCTTCAATAGTGTATCAATTCCATGGCTGTTTGACTTGTTGTGACCCATGTCATGGTTGATACCAGCACCGTTAAAGATATCATTGATTTTACCAACAGCGTAAGTATCGATACCAGCCTCATTCAATTTATCCAAAACAGTTGGGGCAAATGGAGATACAGCCAAGTCACGACGGTTTGCCGTACGAGTGAAGTTACCTGGTTCACCTACATAAGGGCGAGCAATGATACGACCTAGAAGGGCAGGGCGCTCAAGGGTGATCGAACGAGCGTATTCACAGATACGGTACAATTCATCCAGAGGGATGATGTCTTCATGGGCAGCAATCTGCAAAACAGGGTCAGCTGAAGTATAGATAATCAACTCTCCAGTTTCTATCTGACGTGGTCCAAAATCAT
Organism: Streptococcus mitis SK597; assembly: GCF_000148545.1. Lineage (GTDB taxonomy): Bacteria > Bacillota > Bacilli > Lactobacillales > Streptococcaceae > Streptococcus > Streptococcus mitis_C. The sequence continues at coordinate 5,448 of NZ_AEDV01000063.1, forward strand.
CTATAACAGCTGTACCTGAGTAAGGTTTGTTGGCTTCACGAATGACCTTACGTCCTGAAAATTCTTCGATTTTTGTCAAGATTTCTTCTGGGAATCCATTCCAGAAAGTATCGAAAGGCTCAGTAATGTTGAGTCCCATGATTTCCCAGTGCCCAGTCATGGTATCCTTACCAAGGGATACTTCTTCCAATTTTGTTGCATATCCAGTTGGATTGCTTTCTGCCGGTACAGTCTTAAGAGGAGTTTCACGAGGAATATTTCCAAGACCTATTTTAGCCATATTTGGGACATTCAAACCAACTGTTTTTGAAATGTGTCCCAGTGTGTCAGAAGCTCCATCTGGAACCCCTGCATTGACAAAGTTATTAGCATCTGGTGCTGCACCGATTCCTACAGAATCCAGTACCACCAAATGAATACGATTAAATTTAGACATCTTATGCCCCCCTCTATTTTTCTTTTCTTGAGGTTAAAATCTGAACCCCATCTCGTCCAGCAACGATTACTTTATCCACCATTTGGTTGAATAAACCGTGCTCTACAACACCAACGACATGGTCCAATTCTTGTCCGAAAGTAATTGGATCTTCAATGACATCCAAGGCAAGATCGATGATAAAATTCTGCATATCGGTCACAAAACGTTGACCGTCTTTTTCACGGAAACTTGGTTTGTAGCCAGCTCGTTCAAAACGACGAAAGACCTGCTCTGCACCATACTGAACCACTTCTACTGGCAATTTAAAAGCACCTAGTTTGTCTACCAGCTTGCTTTCATCCACCACCCAAATATATTCTTTTGAGGGCGTTGCTACAACCTTCTCCATCAGAAGGGCACCACCACCGCCTTTGATTCCGTTAAACTGGCTATCCACTTCATCCGCCCCGTCAACCGTCACATCAACCAAGTCTACTTGGTCAATAGACTTGAGCGGGATGTTAAGACCTTCAGCCTGTTTACTAGTCACACTAGAAGTTGTTACAGCTGTAATCTGCAATCCTTCTTCCTTGATACGACGACCGATTTCTTCGACAAAATAATAGGCAGTCGAGCCTGTTCCAAGTCCAACGACCATTCCATCGCTCACGAACTCAGCAGCCTTGATACCTGCCATTTTCTTCAGATTTTCCACCGATTTACCTCCATCATTCTCAGTTCTTATTTTACTATGAAACCGTTTTTTATTCAAGAAAAAAGATTTAAACAGTATTTTTTTCTTGAATTTCTTTCAAAATATACATTTTCTTTTTACTAAACGAATAAAAATTATAGTCTATCCTAATTTTGAGTACACTAAAAATAGAGCTTAAAACCCAATTTCAAAAAAGTTAACTGATATGAACCCATTAGGTTTGTTTAATTAAGTAAAAGAATGAATCGAAACAAAAGATTTCGAAGTTGCTAAAACATTTGTTGCAGAAAATCAAGAACAACTTGGAGAATACTTCTCTCAAGCTCAGCAGTTGATTTCTGGTTCAGAAAGTCTAGATGGCCTCGTTGACAAGATTAAAGGATTTTTCTAAAAATATAAGAGGCTGGCAAAACTCAATTTTAGTAGAAAATGAAATTAATTTTCCCACAATAAAACACATAGTGTCAAATTTTTTGTAAATCTGATACTATGCGTTTTTATAATTAACTATGTTCTGTGATAAATTTATAGGCTTCTTGACCAGCGACAGCTCCATCTCCAACTGCTGTTGTTACTTGGCGAAGGTCTTTCTGGCGAACATCTCCAACTGCAAAGATACCGTCAACTGCAGTTTTCATGTGATTATCTGTCACAACCCAGCCTGCTTGGTCTTGAATATTCAATTCTTTAACAAAATCGCTAACAGGGTCCAATCCAACATAGATAAAGACGCCACCGAAGGCTTGCTCTGTCACTTGACCTGTTTTCACATTTTCAAAAACGACAGATTCTACTCTGTTTTCACCCTTGATTTCCTTCACTACAGAATCCCAGATAAAGCTGATTTTCTCATTAGCAAAGGCGCGGTCTTGTAACACTTTTTGTGCACGAAGCTGGTCACGACGGTGAACAATGGTAACAGTCTTAGCAAAACGAGTCAAGAAGAGGGCTTCTTCAACAGCTGAATCTCCACCACCAACTACCAACAAATCTTGGTCACGGAAGAAGGCACCATCACACACGGCACAGTATGAAACACCACGACTATTCAGTTCTTCTTCTCCAGGTACTCCCAAAGGACGGTGTTTAGAACCAGTCGCTACGATAACGGTACGAGTTTCATATGTTTGGTCATCAGTCATCACTTTCTTAAAATCACCATGATCTTGGACATTTTCAACATAACCATAAATGTGCTCAACACCAAGATTTTCAAGTGGTTCAAACATCTTTTCAGCCAATTCAGGCCCACTAATATTAGCGTATCCTGGGTAATTTTCAATATCAGATGTATTATTCATCTGACCACCTGGCAGACCACCTTCAATCAAGGCTACTTTCAAATTGCTTCGAGCAGCATACAAGGCCGCAGTCATCCCTGCAGGTCCAGCACCGATAATAATAGTATCGTACATATAGATTCCTTCTTTCTTGTTGTAACTACCTTTATTCTAACTCTTTCTTGTCAATCAAGCAAGGATTATGCCTTGAAAACAAGAATTAAACTCATAACCGCAAAGGATAATACTGGAACAACCAAGACTCCAATCATAATCATATCATAGAGATGGGCTTGGCGAGCCTTGGCTGTCTTATCAACTCCCGACATGGCTCTCAGTCCAATCCAAATCCCTAAAAAAATCAGGACGAGGATGGTGGTCAAGATCAAACTCTCGAAATATAAAGAAAATAGTTGCAGTAGCATGATTTCTCTCATTTCTATCTTTTTTAAAGAGTAAACTCAGCTAGTCCAGCTAACTGAGTTTTTCTTTATCTATTATATCAAATATAAGTCCGTTTGTAACTAGCGAAGAATTCTTTTGTCCGCTCTTCTTTCGGATGGTGGATAATCTCATCTGGTGTTCCAGACTCGATAATTTTCCCCTTATCTAAGAAGAGAATCTTATCAGCCACTTGGGCTACAAAGGACATGTCATGGCTGACTAAAATCATGGTTTGACCTGACTTAGCAGCATCTGCAATAGATTTTTCTACTTCACCAACCAATTCTGGGTCAAGGGCTGAAGTTGGTTCGTCTAAGAGCAAGACATCTGGTTTCATAGCGAGCGCACGCGCCAAGGCAACCCGTTGCTTTTGTCCACCTGATAAATGACGAGGGTAATGGTTTTCACGGTCAGAAAGCCCAACCTTAGCCAACTCTTCCTTGGCAATCTTAGTTGCTTCTTGGTCAGATAATTTCTTAACCACAACCAAGCCTTCTTTTACATTATCAAGTGCTGTTCGGCGTTCAAACAAATTAAACTGTTGGAAAACCATAGACAGCTTACGGCGTAGGGCAAGGATTTCTTCTTGAGTGATTTTAGAAAAATCAACTGAGAAATCATCAATCTGAATAGAGCCACTGTCAGGTGTTTCAAGATAATTGAGACTACGAAGGAAGGTTGATTTTCCAGCTCCCGAAGAACCAATCAAGGCTACGACTTCCCCTTTTTGAATATCCAAGTCCAGATGATCCAAGACAGTCTGTCCTGAAAAGGATTTGCTTAAATTCGAAATCTTAATCATTAACGAAGGTCTCCTTTCACATCTGTTTGCACTGTATCAGGTGCAGAAATAGCCATTTTTCTCTCTATGAAACGACCAAGACTTTCAATACCGATATTGACTACCCAATAAACAAGGGCAACGGAAATAAAGCGTTCAAAATAGCGGTAATCGGCACCACCCAAAATCTGAGCTTGGGCAAAGACTTCGACAACACCCGCACTAAAGGCTAGAGAAGTTCCCTTGGTCAATCCGATTAGGGAATTGATTAAGGTTGGAGTCGCCACAACTGCTGCATTTGGAATAATCACGCGACGATAAACTTGCGCTCGGGTCATCCCCAGACTGCGTGCCGCTTCAATCTCACCAGGATTGACTGAGAGAATGGCTGCACGAATGGTTTCACTAGCATAAGCTGCCTCATTAAAGGCAAAGGCGACAATCGCAAAAGCAGCGGCTGGAATCGCATTAATATTGAGACCAGTCCCCCATTGCTGATTGAGAGCTTTCAAAGCCAAAGGGATTCCGTAGTAGGTCAACATGAGTTGCACCAAAATCGGTGTCCCTTTTAAGAAACTAACAAAGAAGGCTTGCAAGGGATATAAAATCTTAACACGATTGATCTTCACAATGGCAAAAAGAAGCGCCAAAACCAAGACCAAAAAAGGCACCACCAATTGTCAACATAATCGTTGTTGGAAGTTGTTGGACAATTCTCGGGATTCCATCAAAGACCGAACGCAGGCTAAAAAGCTTGCCATCCGGAATCAATTGCATCAAGTTTTGATACCAATCTGATGCTAAAATCGTTGTAACATTCATAAAAACATCCTCTCCTGATAATGATTCATTCTACCATACTTCTGCCGTCAATGAAATTATTTGCTACGGTCAGATACAGACTTTGTCTACCTACTAGTTTATCATACTTTGAAACAGGGAGGTTATATATTTTATCTATCAAAGAGATAGATAAAAGCTATTTCAATCCCAATTCTTCATAAGGTTTTCGATAACCGATTTGCTTAACAGTTCCATTTTCTACTAAAATGGGTCGTTTTAACAACATACCGTCACTTGCTAGCAACTCAGCCGCTTCTTGGTTTGACAGGCTTCCTACCTTATCTTTCAGCCCTAATTCACGGTATTTGATTCCACTGGTGTTGAAAAATTGCTTCAACTCAAAACCTGAGTTTTCTAGCCAGTTTAAAATGACTTCTTGGCTAGGTGTTTCTTCGACGATATGGACGGCTTTATAGTCCACACCGAGTTGGTTTAATTCTTGTTTTGCTTTTTTACAAGTTGAACATTTTGGGTATTCGATAAATTCTAACATGTGCTTCACTTTCTATTGTTTATATCTTTAAAATCTGCGCCTTCATGCCCCAAGAGCCAAGCTTTCTTTTCCACTCCTGCGGCATAACCAGTCAGACGCTTGCCTGCTCCCAGCACACGATGACAAGGTACTAGGATAGACCAAGGATTACGTCCTACAGCTCCACCAATTGCTTGAGCAGAATCTACTTGCAACTCTTGAGCAATTTGTCCATAGGTCACTGTTTGACCATAAGGAATGCTCTGTAAGTAGACCCAGACCCGCTTTTCAAAATCCGTTCCGATTGGCGCCAAGGGCAAGTCGGATAAATCCTGAGGCTTGCCTATAAAGTAAGCATCTAAACAAGCAATAACTGGGTCTAAAATGGGGTGACTAACAACTTCTTCTATTGTTTCATCTCCTATCCCCCTCTCAAAATGTTTCTGCTCCTGCACCCAAATCCCATACAAATGATGGTCATCAGCTACAAGAGAAAGGGAGCCAATTGGCGAAGAGTAGAGTATTTTTGCGTACTTCTTTTGCATTATTTCTTCAATTTTTGATAGGCCAAGCGTTCACCATCAACTGGAACCTTACCAACCTGTTTAAAACCTAGTTTTTCAAAAATATGCTGCATGGCCTTGTTTGCAACATGCGTATCTGAGCGAAAATCTAGATAGTCAAAACCTTCAATCAAGCCCTCTAGGAAAGTCTGAGCAACTCCTTGTCCCTGCACATCTGCTGCCACAGCAATACGGTGAAAGACTAGGTACTCTGACTCTCCAGCTTGCCAGTTTCCTTCATAAATGGCTTCATAGGCTGCCTCTGGACTCTTGGTCACAGCTGCATAGGCTAGTAGTTCTCCCTCTTCCAAGGCTACATAGGCTTGACCTGAGATAATATCCTCAATAATAATATCAGCATTTGGATAACCATTTTGCCACTGGTCACTACCAGCATCCGCTAAACATTTTTTAGCATCCTCCATCACCTGCATGATGGCATCTACTTCATTTGGAAAAGCTAAACGAATCTCCATCTTTTCTCCTCATTTCTGACTAGTTTCTCCCATCATAGCATAATTTAAGTCTTTCTACAAGCAGTTAAAACTTGACTTTCTGTTTTTGTTATTTTATAATCTAGTTATTAAAACTAGATAAAAAGGAGTTGGAAATGAAAACTACCTTTTCCTACCCAAAATGGGCAGAAATTCCAAACATTGACCTCTATCTGGATCAGGTTTTACTCTATGTCAATCAGGTCTGCGCCCCTATCTCTCCTGATAAAGACAAGGGCCTAACAGCATCTATGGTCAACAATTATGTGAAACATGGTTACCTGACAAAGCCTGACAAGAAAAAATACCAACGCCAACAGATTGCCCGTCTGATTGCTATCACAACCCTCAAGTCGGTATTCTCTATTCAAGAAATAGCCCAGACACTTAATACTCTACAAAGTCAAGCAAGTTCAGAGCAACTCTACGATGTTTTTGTGGACTACATGAACCAAGGAATTGATCCAGCTAACCCCATTATCCAAACTAGCTGCCAAACGGTTAAACTCTATCATCAAACTCTAGCCTTAATCCATCATACTCAAGAGGAGGTAATCCAATGAACACTAGTCTTAAACTCAGCAAACAACTCAGTTTTGGAGAGGAGATTGCTAATAGCGTGACCCATGCCGTAGGTGCAGTCATCATGCTCATCTTACTCCCCATTTCATCCACCTATAGTTATGAGGCACACGGATTTTTATCATCTATCGGCGTTTCCATTTTCGTTATTAGTCTCTTTCTCATGTTTCTATCATCAACCATTTATCACTCTATGGCCTATGGTTCGACCCACAAATATGTCTTGCGAATCATTGACCATTCGATGATTTATGTGGCTATCGCAGGCTCTTATACGCCAGTCGTCTTAACCTTAATGAATAACTGGTTTGGCTATCTAATTATTGCCATTCAGTGGGGAACGACCATCTTTGGTATTCTCTATAAAATCTTTGCTAAAAAAGTCAATGAGAAATTTAGCCTTGCTCTTTACCTGATTATGGGCTGGTTGGTTCTAGCTATCATTCCTGCCATTATCAGTCAAACAACGCCAATTTTCTGGAGTCTCATGGTAACTGGCGGACTTTGTTATACAGTTGGGGCTGGATTTTACGCCAAGAAAAAACCTTATTTCCACATGATTTGGCATCTCTTTATCCTAGCTGCGTCCGCACTCCAATACATCGCCATTGTTTATTACATGTAAAAAAAGTTAGGACAAAAAATCCTAACCTTTTTTATTCTCTATGATGTTTTATACCCAATCAAAAAAGTACTCTAGTCCATTTTATAGTACCTACTAGCGTGCCATCAATTATGGGATACTGCTTCCCTGGTAGTATGTAAATCAGAATAGTTATACTCTTCGAAAATCTCTTCAAACCACGTCAGCGTCGCCTTACCGTATATATGTGACTGACTTCGTCAGTCTTATCTACAACCTCAAAACAGTGTTTTGAGCAGCCTGCGGCTAGTTTCCTAGTTTGCTCTTTTATTTTCATTGACACCTGTTAATGAACCGTACCTAACGAATCAAGACAGACAAATGGTCACATAACAAAAACGTTTTCCAACGTTTTTTTGACTATGATTTCTTTAAATGAATTTTCTCCTAAGGCAAATTATTCCCTGCAGCAAGATAAATTTCATACCATTCTTTTCTTGTTAAGCTAAAGTTTGCCGCTTGGCTAACTTCTCTCAAATGCTTAGGATTTGTTGTACCTACGAGTGCCTGCATTTTTGCTGGATAACGCAATATCCAAGAAATGGCAATAGTTGAAGGGGTTACTCCATATTTAAAAGCTAAACGATCAAGTACTTGATTCAAAGCTTGAAATTTCTCATTGCCAACAAAATTCCCTTTAAAATATCCGAATTGTAAGACAGACCATGCTTGAATAACCACATCGTGTAATTTGCAGTATTCAAAGACGCTTCCATCTCGCATAGCTGCCTTGTTGCCTTCCATATTGACATAAAATCCTGCTTCAAAACTAGGTGTGAAAGCTGCACTTAATTGTAATTGATTGATAGATAGAGGTTGTTTGACTTCTTTCTTCAGCAATTCCATCATCATGGGATTTTGGTTAGACACACCAAAGTCTCGAACTTTACCTGATTTTTGTAGAATTTCAAAGGCTTCTGCTACTTGGTCAGATTCCATCAAAGCATCTGGTCGATGAAGGAGCAAGCTATCTAAATGATCAATCTTCAATCTTTGCAAAATTCCGTCTACTGATTTTATAATATAGTCCTTTGAAAAATCAAAATAGGTAAATTCTTCTATGCGAATGCCACATTTTGACTGAATCCACATCTCTTCTCTTAAATCTGGACGATTTTTTAGGACAAGACCTAACAGTTCTTCACAACGACCACGACCATAAATATCAGCCAAGTCAAAAGCATTGATTCCAACAGACAGTGCTGTTTCTACAAGCTCTTCAACTTCTTTTACAGACTTATCTTCTATTCTCATCATTCCGAGAACAATTTCTGATAATTCTTTGTCATCTTGACCAAGAGTTATGTATCTCATCAAATTTTTCTCCTTAAATTTCTAACATTCTTCCCTTCATTATAACAAAAAACCGCTTTGCAACGGCTTTTTGACTATATTTCACTCCATGTTATCTTTTTAAACCCACGGAAAAAGAGAAAGATACCAATAAAGAGAACAGCTAAAGGAATAATCTTTGTAAGAAAAACATTTGAAATCCCCATCCACTCATAGTAACGGAGCAGAGAACCTACAATAAGGTGGGCAACAATCATACTGTTAAAGGGACGAAAAAACTCTTCTTTCCAATTCCAAATACTGATGACCAGCGAAATCGTAAAGACAGATAAACTATCCCAGGGAGTAGGAAGATAAAAGGCTCCTTCTTGTACAAAACTTCCTATTCCTACATATCCCAGAACAACTAGCAGAACAAGAATCCCAACGACAATATAGGTGCCAATTTTCATTTTAGGAGAATCTTGGACTAAACTCCATCGTAAGATTGTGGCCACAAGTCCAAATCCAATCAGAAAAAGAAGAAGTTGCCCTAAAAAAGTGAGCAAATTGACTGTTAAGAGAGGACCTTTAGAAAAATCACTTAGTAGTTGATAATAACGTAATACCGCTAGGACCAGAATTGGTGTCAAAAGGGACTCCTTGATAGAACTACATGGCGCTTCCTTGAGCATCTCTTTCATTATTGTTTTAGGATTCTTACCTAGATAATCCTCTGCACTCATGCCATCTCGTTCTGCTTCTGAGAAATCTAGCATCATCAAATAAATCTGCTCTCTGAGATAGTCCTCATCATAAAGAAATCCAGCAAGATTAAAACTATCCCAAAGTTCCTCAAAATACTGCTGATTCTCCTCAGAAAACTCATGCAACAAAGCACTTGTTTCTTCGTAATACTTCATTTTCTTCATGGTTTACCCCCATTCTTAATTCCTTCTACTTTTTGACTCAAATCGTCCCATTGTTGCCAAAAGACTGAGACACGCTCTTCTCCTTCTTTAGTTAACGAAAAATACTTCCGATCTGGACCATCTGGCGACGGGCGCATGTCGCCTCTTATCCATTGATTTTTTTCTAACTTTTGCAACAAAGGATAAATAGTTCCTGGAACGATAGTATCAAATCCAGCCTCTCGCAAAGTCTGAACCAACTCATAACCATATCGCTCTTTTTGACCAATCATATCCAAGACACAACCCTCAAGAACACCTTTTAATAGTTGAGTTTCCTTCATCCCTTCTCCCTTCCAATCTATTTTGTAATACCTACTAGTAGCTTCACCTATAGTATACTACTTTCATACTAGTTTGTAAAGCATAATAGTTAATACTTTTCGAAAATCTCTTCAAACCACGTCAGCGTCGCCTTGCCGTAGATATGT
>NZ_AEDV01000062.1 GCF_000148545.1 Streptococcus mitis SK597
CCAAGAATGCAAAGGAATAATGGAGCCGGTGGGAGTCGAACCCACGTCCAAACACCTGCCAACATATTTGTCTACAACCATAGGTTATGTATTAGTTTAACAGTTCCTCGACACATAACTCAAGCCTAGAAACTGCGAGTCTATCAATCTCTTATCAAGCCGCTAGACAGGACTTGATCGTATCTCGCTAATAATAAGACCTGTCATTGAACACGAGCAATCCAAATCGGGTCACGCCTGCTGGTTTTTAGGCAGCTAGAGCGTAAGAAGTGTTATTTTTTGCAGTTATATTTAACTGAGCGTTTACGTCGCCACACGAGTCGCAAAATATGCCTCATAATGCCTGTCGAATCCGTAACGACCCCAAAAGACAATAAAACCATTATACCTTATCTAACACAAAAATGCAAAAAGGAAATCAACTAACTACAAAAGATAATCTTTCAAAGCTTTTGTCAAAACCTGATAACCAGCAACACTGAGGTGCAATCCATCAGTTGTATATTCTTTTTTGAGTTGGCCTGCCTGATCTGTCAAACTATCAAAAACTGACACAAATTCCACCTGCATATAGGCAGAAGCAAGCTCTTGATAGGCTTGATTCCATTTCTGAATTTTTTCATTCGTGCGGATATAGACTGTCTGCTTGTACTCCTCTCCCTCATTGACTGGTAAAATGGAAAGCAGTTTCATCTCTGTCAATGAATAATTGCGAGCAATGGATTGTATGATAGCTTCGAGATTATTGAGAGTCTCATTCACAGGCACATCTTTTCCGATATCATTTGTCCCAATCAGAAGGACAATTTTATCTACTGCTTCACCGTACAGATGCGCATCCAGATTCTCTAATAACAGTCCTGTCTGATAGCCACGAATGCCTCGATTGACAATCGTCTTTGCAGTCCCAAACAACTCCTGCAGAGGATAGTATTCGACAATGGAATCACCAATAAAGAGAATATCTGGCTCTACAACAGAAACCTGATTTAAGTGACGATACTTGGTTTGGATTTTTTCTTGTTCCTTTAGGAGCCAATTTTCTAATAACTGTACTGCCACTTCATTCTCCTTTTTCTAACCATTTTTCCAAGACTTGATAAACTCCTCCTTGGCTGTTGGCTGGCGCTAGAGCCGTCGCAACAGCTTTGGCTTTATCATCAGCATTTTCCATCGCATAGGCAATTCCAGCCATTTCAAGCATTTCAACATCATTTTCACTATCGCCAAAAGCCATGATTTGTTGGGGATTCAAGTCCCAGCGCTTGAGTAATTCTTCCAAGCCCCATGCTTTATGAATTCCAGCTTGAAGGATATCAATGCAACCATAGCCACTGGATACAGCCCGAACACGGCCATCAAAGAGGTCATTGATTTCTTCCAAGACCGAATTCAAACGTTCCTCACCAACAACCATACTCATCTTGAGCACACCACCAAAGAGGTCAGAGGTTAATTCATCCACAAACTGCATCCGTTGATAGAATTTTTCAATCATTTCTGGAGTCATAAAACTTTCAAGGTCTGTAAAAATGGTACCTTCCTTGACGAAACCACCCTTCATCCCCGTTACAACAAACTGGTCCTGACACGCTCGACCCTTGAAATGAGCCAAAGCCTTATCGACAATGGCATCATCCCAAGTCTGAGCCTGAATCAGTTCATTGTTTTCAAAAATACGAGCACCGTTGGCAACCACCAGAACCACTCGATTTACCAAGTGCTCCAGTAGTTGCCTCATGCGGTGAATTTCATTGCCCGTCGCGATGACAAAACGAATGCCCCTTTGATCCAACTGATCTAAAATCTTTTCCAATCGTGGGAGATCCAGCTGTCCCCTAGCATCCAGCAAGGTCCCATCCATATCTGTCGCAATTACTTTAATCGTCATTTACTTCCCTCTGGATTCAAGCTATTCCCACTTCAATCCCACATGTTCGTTCATTTCTTTATAGGCTGTATCAATTCGTTCCTTAGTCGCTTCATCTAATTGGTCACGATGACTGCCACCCTCTATAAAATCTTCCAAGATATAGGTTTGATAATGATATAAAGGATAGCCTTCTGGTGAAAAGGTTCCCTTTGGTGTTCGATTGACCCAAGTAGGATGAGCTTTAGCTGTTTCGATAGTTGTTTTTCCATCCTTCTTCTTAATGGTTACATCCATGAGAACACCACGTTCAGTCCACTTAGCATTTTCTTCATCTCCCATAGATTCAATCCGTTGATTGGAAATGAAGTTCCCCATTGAATAGATAATGAGTTTCTTTTCTCCATCTTTTTCAACCGTTTCAGATGGTTCAACAACGTGAGGATGCCCTCCAAAGATAATATCCGCTCCCCAATCGATCATCTTGTGATAAAGAGCTTTTTGTTCTTCAGTTGGTTCCAATCGATACTCCACACCCATCTGAGGCATGATAATGGTGATATCTGCTTCCTTCTCTGCCCGTTCAATTTCAGCCTTCATCTTATCTTCGTTTAAATCTGAAAGATAACGATTATAGTCTTCCTGAGAAATATACTGTTCAATTCCATTGAATCCATAGGAATAGGCTAACAGTGCAACCTTGATACCATTCACTTCCTTAATGACCAGCGGAGCCTGATCACGTGGCTCGTGCGTATAAACTCCGATTGGAGTGATTCCAGCTTTCTCAATAATATCGGCCGTTGAAATAACTCCCTCAATTTGCGAATCCAAAATATGATTATGAGCTAAATCCAGCACATGATAACCTGCATCCTTAATGGCATCCATAACTTCAGCAGGAGCATTAAAGAGAGGATAACCTGCTAAATAATGATCCTTATTGATGGTTCCTTCAAAATCACCAATAGCTAAATCTGCTTGCTTGAGCCAAGGAGTCACATACTCAAAATTCTCATGAAAGTCATAGGTGCCATCCTCTTTTTTAGCTGAAAAGAAAAGTCCATCGTGGTAGAGCAAATCCCCATTGGCCATAATTCTGGCAGTTTTTTCCTCTTCCTGCTCCTGAGACTTTTGCTTGGTCCCCTCTTGAGAAATAGTATCTCGTTTTTGACTGGTCAGAGGCATGCCTTGGAAACTTTCAAACAATAAGACCAAGCCCATTGATAAAGCAACTGCTAGCAAGAGTACCGCCACAAATCCTTTATTGCTCCACCTGCGATAACTCCTAAAAAAGTTTACCAAGCCCTTCATAAAACGAAAAGCTAAACCACCCTGATTTCTATCTTGTCTTCTTTGCATCTTCATTCTCCCTACTTTCTTATGCAAGCCTTTTCTTTTTATTATATCATAGATAAGTAATTCTTTCACAATTG
>NZ_AEDV01000061.1 GCF_000148545.1 Streptococcus mitis SK597
AAAACAAAAAAGAGAAATCTATCTCATACATGAGTACAAAAGCTCCCCTTATAGTTTCTAGTGAAAAATAAATATTCACTAGAAACCATAAGGGGAGTCTTCATATATCTAAAAGAAATTCTAAACCTATTTCAGCATGATATAGTGTTTGAATAAAATGTGAACAAATTTATTAGGGAATTCAAATCAATTTCATGCTTTAAAAGTCGTTTCGTACTATTTTATATTCAATTAATTATACATCATAGATAATCTGCTTCAAAAATCTCTTCAAATCACGTCAGGTTCACATTTCCGTATAAGAGAGAAATTTATTGTTGCAATACTTTTCTTGGTTTGGTACCTTCAGCTGGACCGATGACACCTGCCATCTCCAGTTCTTCCATGAGGCGGGTCGCACGGTTAAATCCAACTGACAAACGACGCTGAATCATGGACGCACTGGCTTTCTGGGTCTCAATGACTAAAGCCTTGGCTTCTTCAAAAAGCGGATCCCCACCAGATTCACCATCTGAAAATTCACCTTCATTTTCAGAAACCTCACCTGGATCAAAACTCTCATCATAGTCCGCATCAGCCTGAGCCTTGATGAAGTTTACGATACGTTCGACATCATCATCCGAGATAAAGGAGCCTTGGAGACGAACAGGATGATTTTCATCGATTGGTTTAAAGAGCATATCTCCACGTCCAAGTAGTTTCTCAGCTCCATTTTCATCTAAAATAGTACGGGAATCTGTACCTGATGATACCGCAAAAGCCACTCGAGATGGGACATTGGCCTTAATCAACCCAGATATGACATCAACGGATGGACGCTGAGTTGCAAGAATCATGTGGATACCTGCAGCCCGCGCCTTCTGTCCTAGACGGATAATAGCATCTTCTACTTCCTTGCTGGCCACCATCATAAGGTCAGCCAACTCATCTACAATCACGACAATGAGTGGCAGCGGAATCTGCTTGTACTCAGACTGGGCATTGAACTCTTCTACCTTGGCATTAAAGCCTGCAATATTACGGACTCCCACCTTTGCAAAGAGTTCATAACGATTTTCCATCTCATCCACAACCTTTTGCAGGGCCTTGCTGGCTTTGCGTGGATTGGTCACTACTGGAATCAAGAGGTGGGGAATGTCATTGTAAACAGACAACTCAACCATCTTGGGATCGACCATCATAAACTTAACTTGGTCAGGTCTCGCTTTCATGAGAATGCTGGCGATAATGCCGTTAACTGCTACTGACTTACCTGAACCCGTTGAACCTGCGACTAGCAAGTGGGGCATTTTAGAAAGGTCAAAAGCTCTTGCAGTGCCATTAACAGCCTTCCCTAAAGGAATTTCCAAGAGATTTTCTGCTTTCGTTTGAGATTGTTCCCAAAGTTCACGGAAAGACACAGTGGCAATCTCGGAGTTAGGCACCTCAATTCCGACCAGGGATTTCCCAGGGATTGGTGCTTCGATTCGGACATCCTTGGCTGCCAAGGCTAGAGCGAGGTCATCTGCTAGATTGGAAATGCGATTGACCCGTACACCTACTGCTGGCTTGACTTCATACTTAGTCACGGATGGTCCAATTTCGGCCCGTTCCACCGTCACCTTGATACCAAAGCTAGCAAAGGTTTCTTCTAAGATTTTGATGTTTTCTCGAACAATCTTCTTCTCTTTCGACTGGTCTTTTGGTTTATCTGGGGCAAAGAGTTGTAAGCTTGGAAGTTTGTATTCAAGAGCCTCCTTGGCTGAAAAATCGACCTGAACATCTTCGTCATCAGAGATTTCTTCTTGATTGGGGAATTCACGTTCAGCTTGAGGCAGGATGATCTCTGGTTCCACCCACTCTTCTTCCGGAAAAGGTGGAACGTCAAGCACAACATCATCAGTCAGAATTTCACCCGTTTCCATATCAACAGGAGGAAAATCGAGTAAGGCTTTTTCAGCTTCTTCTTGTTCTAATCTAGCCTCTTCCTCAGCCTTTTGACGAGCTTTTTCCTCCTGTTTGACAAAGCGTTCCTCTTTTCGACGCTCATGCCCTTCCCACCATTTGGCAAAGCCTCTACTGAAAAATTCCACAATATCGTAAACAGACCAAGGACTGATTAGGAGAGCGCCTGCTAAAATCAAGATAGAACCAATAAAGTAAGTGCCGATATTTGAAAAAAGAAAGGCGGTTGGCATATAAAGAGCGACCCCAATTAAGCCACCTCCAGCAAAACTGGTCGTTCGAATACCAGTTAAATCCGTCACAACCTGAGCCATGGTTCCCTTTAGAACGGACTTGTCTAAACCATATTTCCAAACTAAGTAGGCCTCAAAAATCAAGAGTAAGCCAGCAAATATGGTAAAAAATCCTGATAAGAGTCCTTCCTGTTTTCGTATCCACTTGAAAAAGAAGAGGTAGAGCAGGATACCAAATATTGCCAGATAAGCTAGGCTACCCACCAGCAAGCGAATTAAATTGTAAAGAGTGATACCTGCAGCCCCTAATTTGAAGGCTGCGAAAATCAATAAAAGTGCGATTCCCAACGAAATCAACATTCGTTGAATCGCTTCTTTTCTTTCGAGTTCTGCTTTAGACGGTCTCCGTCTTGTTTTACTTGTATTCTTGTTTGCCATTCTTCTATTATACCATATTTCACAGGCATTTCGGAAAGGGAAAAAGATTGGATAAGTGTCCAGTTCTTTGTCCAATCTTTCGTTATCATGATTATATTTAAAGTAATTATTATATTTAAATAAGCAAAGTCTCTAAGTTTAGGTTTTTAAGATTTTACTTCAAAATTTGTATTTTTTATTTCTTGTTCTCTATCTATTTCCCTATCCGCAACTTCCCAAACACAATCGAAATGTTTTTCCATCATAGATATGAAATCTATTTCATCATTATTAGTTTTAAAAAAATCATCCTTTTTAGTAGTTTTACGTTCACCTATCAACACGAAATTGGTCTCCCAATTATATGGAGGCAGAGTAACTCTTAAAAAAGCCTTTGTCGTCTTCATATTTTTCTTTCTTTTATAAGCCAATATAAATGGCAAACGATATTGTGTTGAATAATAGCGAATTTCCATTTGTCCACTCTCTATATATTTACTATATTTTTTAGTCACATCTTCAATTTCGATACTAATATTTGTGTCAGACTTTCGCAACCCTTCTTTATCCTCAAGTTCCTCTAAATCTGATAAAAAATTGGTATAGATCTGAGAACACAAAAAACGAATTTTCATTCCATTATTCATAGCATTCTCTAATACAGTTCTATTTTCCGAAAAAAAATCAATACCTGATATAAAAAGTAAATCCAATCTTTTAGTATTTTTACATAACTTTTTAATCTCTCTAGTCGAATGCTTTTTCTTTGCCACTACACCTTTAAATCCATACGATTTCATTTCTTCTGCAATACGAAAATCTCTTGTAATTTTTTTCGTCACTAAGTAACCAAAACCACCGATTATTCCAGAAGCTAATAGAGCTGATAAAATTGATTCTACTATCTTCTTCCAATCCAAATCCAGAATAAATTCAATTATATTCATTTAAAACACTCTCATTATGTTTTTTCATTTCTATGAGTTTTATTTTAGAATATCATTCAAAAACTTGTTTGTCAAATTCTTTAAAAAAGACTGCACCAAACGGTCCAATCTTTTCATTTTTCTATTTTTTATGCTTGTGGTTTGCGTAGGTAACCATAGACAACACCACTTACAATTGCTCCTACCAAGACAGAAACGAGGTAAAGGAGAGCATTTGAAGTAAGGGCGATCACGAAGATTCCTCCATGTGGCGCCATGAGTTTGATACCAGTAAGACCAACGAGTCCGCCTGCTACTGCAGAACCAAGGATGAAGCTTGGAATCGCACGAGCTGGGTCTGCTGCACCAAATGGAATCGCTCCCTCAGTAATAAATGACAAGCCCATGATAATATTTGTCAAACCAGAGTTGCGTTCTTCTTTAGTAAATTTATCTTTGAAAAGAAGAGTTGCGACAAAGATTGCAAGTGGTGGCACCATTCCTCCAGCCATAACTGCTGCCATAGCCACAGAACCACCTGAAGAAACAGTTGCTGCAAGCGTACCTGTACCAAATACATAAGCCGCTTTGTTAACTGGTCCACCCATGTCAACAGCCATCATTCCACCAAGGACGATACCGAGAAGGACAGCTGAACCGCCTCCAAGACCACCAAGGAAGTCATTCATAGCAGTGTTGATTGCTGCCATTGGGATATTAACAGCTAGCATGACAAATCCTGTCAAGATTGTTCCAAGAAGTGGCAAGAGAAGGATTGATTTAGCACCTTCAAGTGAACGAGGAACTTTAACATATTTCTTGATAGCAAGAACTAAAGCACCTGCGATAAATCCACCAACAAGGGCACCTAGGAAACCAGATGAGACACCTGCAAGAGTTGACGTTGCTTCACCACCTGCAGCATAAGGAATTTTCCCAAAGGCAAAACCTTCTTTGGCAATAGCACCAGCCACGAAACCAGCTACCAAACCTGGTTTTTCAGCGATAGAATAGGCAACATAACCTGCAAAGACTGGAAGCATCAAGCCAAAGGCAGCTCCACCAATTTTCATGAACATAGAAGCTAGCTCATGGTAGGAACCAAGATTACCAAGATTTTCATTCGGAACACCCAAAGCACCGTCAATCAAGAAGGCAAGGGCAATCATGATACCACCACCGATAACGAATGGTAACATTTGAGATACACCACTCATCAAGTGTTTGTAGAAGGCACCACCAAGGCTTTGTTTTTCGTTAGAGGCTGTTGCATCTTTTGCTCCATTAGCAGCACGGTAGACTTCAGCATCTCCAGAAAGAGCCAAGTTAATCAATTCTTCTGTCTTACGGATACCGTCAGCAACTGGACGATTGATCAATGGTTTGCCATCGAAACGATCCATCTCAACCGCCTTGTCTGCTGCAATGATAACAGCTTTAGCCTTGCGGATATCTTCTGCAGTTAGTTGGTTTCCAACACCGCTAGCACCGTTGGTTTCAACCTTAATCCCAACACCCATTTCAGCAGCAACTTTTTGAAGGGCTTCTTGGGCCATGTAAGTATGGGCAATACCTGTTGTACATGCTGTAACAGCTACGATAAAGTCTCCAGAGTTATTGGCAGGTACTTGAACAGGCTCTTCAGTTTTTTCGGAAGCTTTGTCAAAAAGTTCAATGACTTGGTCAGCTGATGTTACTTGACGAAGTTTGTCAGCAAAACCGTCTTTCATCAAGTATTGAGACAATTCTGCCAAGGCTGCCAAGTGGGTGTCATTGGCACCTTCTGGAGCCGCAATCATGAAGAAGAGGTCAGTTGCTTGTCCATCCAAGCTCTCATAATCAACACCCTTATTTGACTTAGCAAAAAGAACTGTCGCTTCTTTGACAGCAGCGTTTTTACTGTGAGGCATTGCGATACCATCACCTAAACCAGTAGAAGTGAGAGCTTCACGAGCCAAAATGCCTTCTTTAAAGGTTTCAAAATCTGTCACATAACCGTGATCTGTCAAACTTTTAATCATCTCCTCGATGACAGCAGTTTTTTCAGTTGCCTGCAAATCCAGCAACATAACATCTTTTCTCAATAGGTCTTGAATTTTCATCGTTTTTCTACCTCAACTTTTTCATATGTTTCTTTAATAAATTCCGCCGTTGCCAAGTCGTCTGAGAAGGTGGTTGCCGTTCCGCAAGCCACTCCCCATTTGAAAGCTTCTACTGCATCTTTAGATTTGACAAATTCACCTGTAAATCCAGCGACCATAGAATCACCAGCCCCAACTGAATTTTTAACTGTCCCTTTGATTGGTTTAGCAAAATATGATCCCTCAGATGTTACCAGAAGGGCACCATCCCCAGCCATAGAGATAATGACGTTTTGAGCACCTTTAGCCAGTAACTCACGAGCATAGTTCTCGATTTCATCTAAACTTTCGAGTTTCACTCCAAAGATAGCTCCAAGTTCATGATTGTTTGGTTTAACCAAGAGCGGTTGGTATTCCAAACTATCAATCAAGGTCTGTCCTTCAAAGTCACAAACGACTTGCGCACCCGTCTGACGCGTCAAGGCAATCAAATCTTTATAGATAACATTGCCTAGATTTTTAGCACTTGAACCAGCAAATACAACTGTATCATCTGCTGTCAGACTAGATAAAATAGCTTTCAATTCTTCTAACTGGGCTGGTTCGACATTTGGACCCGTTCCGTTGATTTCTGTCTCTTGGTCTGCTTTGATTTTAACATTGATGCGAGTATCTTCTGCTACTTGGACAAAACGTGTCTCGATTGCTTCATCAGCCAAAGTATCTGTGATAAATTTACCAGTAAAGCCACCGATAAATCCAGTCGCTGTATTTGGAATATCTAAGCGCTTCAAGACACGACTGACATTGATTCCTTTCCCACCAGCAAACTTATCATCACTGTCCATACGATTGACACTACCGACTTGGACTTGGTCCAGACGGACAATATAGTCAATGGATGGATTGAGTGTGACTGTATAAATCATACTTCTATTACCTCCGTTTTCTCCTTAATAACCTGCAAGAGCTCATGCCCTTGACTTGTGATAACAATAGCGCGTTTGAGTGGTGCTACCTTAGCAAAGCAAGTTTGTCCAATTTTAGACGAATCCACCAAGACGTAGGTTTGTTTGGCATTCTCTAAAATAGCACGCTTCACAGCCCCCTCCTCCATATCAGGAGTCGTATAATAGCCATCGTCCACACCATTCATCCCGATAAAGGCACGGTCAAAGTGCAATTGGTTAATCTGGTTAAGAGCAACGCCCCCGATGCTAGCATCTGTCGCCATCTTAACACTTCCTCCAACCATGACAGTTGGAATCTGCTTTTCAACCAACTGAGCAGCATGGTGAATCGAGTTGGTCACAACTGTAACATTCTTATTGACCAATTCATGAATCAAAAAAGCAGTTGTTGTTCCAGCATCGATAAAGATGACATCTTGTTCCTTGATGAGAGAGGCTGCTTTCTGAGCAAGTAGCTTTTTCTCTTGAAGGTTTTTGACAGATTTTTCTTGAATGGTTTCTTCTTCCTGCAAGGAATGGGGCAATTCTGCTCCACCATGCACGCGACGAAGCTTGTTTTCCGCTTCCAACTCATCCAAGTCTCTTCGAACCGTTGATTCTGAGGTCTCTAGCAAACTAACTAATTTCTCTAGAGAAACTACATGATGTTGATTTAACTCCTCTAAAATCAGTTGCTTCCGCTCTGTTTTTAACACTGAATCACCTCCTGTTATCGTTTACACTATTCATTCTATCACACTTTCTTTTAAAGTCAAGCATTTTTTATCATTTTCTTTCAAATTCTATCATTTTTCTTATTTTCAGAATTTTTATTGCAAGATAAGAGCCTTTATGGTAGACTATTTGAGTAAGTATTGGAAGATTACTCAAGAGGCTTAAGAGGCCGTGTTGGAAACGCGGTAGGCGTGTAACAGCGTGCGTGGGTTCGAATCCCATGTCTTCCGTTTATTTTAAAAAAGATACCCAAGAAATCTTGGGTATCTTTTTTCTTATATGCTTGTTTTATAACTCGGGTGAATTTCTTAGAAAATATCAAATAACAATTTCACATTGAGAATTGTTAAGATAATGGAAACGATATAGCCAAGGATGGTATTCCATTTGGCATTGGTAAATTCTCCCATCAGTGATTTCTTAGAAGTTAGATAAATCAGTGGGAAGATTGAAAATGGAAGAGCAATCGAAAGAAAGACTTGTGAATAAACCAATAACTGATCTAATGTTTTTTCCTGATGACCAAACAGAACCGCTACAATCATGACAGGCAACAAGGCAAAGAGACGAGTTGCCAAACGAATGAACCATTGAGGTAATCTCATATGCAAGAAACCTTCCATAACGATTTGTCCAGTCAAGGTACCCGTAATTGTCGAATTTTGACCACTGGCTAATAAAGCCAAGGCAAACAAGGTTGATAAGGTCGAGCTAGCTATAGCTCCTGCAATAGTAGAATCCTGCAAGGCATTATACATTTGAGAGAAGGCAGAAATCTCAGATGCATGGCCGAAAAAGAGAGCCGCCCCGAGAATTAATAGAAGGGAGTTAACCACAAAGGCCAAGGATAATTGGAGATTTGAATCCCAGGTCATAAAGCGCACGGCTTTTCGAACATCATTCTTGTCCTTGTGATTGATTTTCCGAGTTTGTGACAAGGAAGAATGCAAATAGAGGTTATGGGGCATAACCGTTGCTCCCACGATCCCTAGTGCCAAGGTTAATTGACTTTCATGCCCTGGCAAGGGACTTTCAAATAAGGTTGCATTCGGTAGATAACCCTCAACGATTCCTTGGAAGCTTGGATGTGACAAAGCTACCAGATAGGTAAAAATTGCTAGAATGGTTAAAATCAGTGTTGTCACAATAGCTTCAATCTTCTTAAAGCCAAATTTCATCAGAAGCAATAAGAGAAAAACATCCAACACGGTCAAGAGAATTGCTATCATAATCGGAATCTTAAAGAGAAGATTGAGAGCAATCGCTGAACCTAGAACTTCTGCCAGATCTGTCGCCATCAAGGCTAATTCTAAAATCACCCATAGACTATAACGAAGCCATTTAGGTGAATGATGAGCCGTTGCTTGAGCCAGGTCCATCTGGGTTACAATACCAAGCTTTCCTGCCATCTGCTGAAGTTGCATGGCAATGAGAGATGAAATCAAGATAACAAACAAGAGACTATACTTATAGGAAGCACCACCGACTACACTGGTAATCCAGTTTCCTGGATCCATATAACCAACTGCGACAAGAGCACCCGGACCTAAAAAGGCATTTAAATTTTGCCAGAAATGATTGTTATTTGGAGTATCGATAGATTGATTAATCTCAGAGAGTGACACTTTTTTATGAGAAGACATAGATACTTACCTCTTTCTAAACCTACTTTTTCATTATTTTCTATTAGAGAAAAATAAGATTGACTTTAAACTATTAAAACAATGAAAACTATATGAAAAACATTTAGTTTTTTCATTATTTTTCTTAAGGCACCTTAATATTTTTCTTAAGGCACCTTAATTATAACACAAAAATGAAAACTATATGAAAAACATTTAGTTTTTTCATTATTTTTCTTAAGGCACCTTAATTATAACAGAAAATATGATAAAAACTTAAGAAAATTCAGGACTTGATTTAATATTTAGGATACAACAAAATGTTGTATTCTTTTTTTGCAAAAGAATACCAAAGAATAAAATAAAAAACGTTGTAAAACACCTGATATTATGCGTTTTTTGATTTTAAAGACTTTTTGCTTGATCCTTTTCACCCTGTTTAACCGCCATTGATTTTAACTCATTACCCACATCTCAAAAAAGATTTAAAATTGTCTTAATCTCCTTTATTGTGTTGCTTTTGGAGTTTTTTTGGTATAAACTTCTACGCTCATCCTATGGAGCAAGACAGACTCATAGCTTCACACATAATAGAACGAGTATCTCCATCTGTAGAGATACTCGTTTTTTGTTATTTTCTAAGTGTTCTTTTTGACCAGTCCTATACATCATTTTTATACTCAACGAAAATCAAAGAGCAAACTAGGAAGCTAACCGCAGGTTA
>NZ_AEDV01000060.1 GCF_000148545.1 Streptococcus mitis SK597
CATTTTCATACGAGCTGGACTAGAGCTTATTCTAAGGCACTAGCTCCTGCTACAATTTCTGTAATTTCTTGTGTAATCGCCGCCTGTCTGGCACGGTTATACTGAATTGTCAAATCATTGATGACTTTCTTAGCATTATCTGTCGCTGTTTGCATGGCTGTCATACCAGCAGCATTTTCAGCTGTCTTGGCATCGATAATAGCCCCGTAAATCATACTTTCTGCAAACTGAGGCAACAACTGCTCCAAAATTTCTTCTCGGCCTGTCTCCAATTCAAAAGTCAAGCTGTAGTCTTCATCCGCTTCATTGGGATCCAAGTCAACAATAGGAAGCATTTGCTCCACACGCATTTGACTGGTTAGCGTGTTAACATGGTGGTTGTAGCAGACATAGAGCTCATCAAAAAGTTCATTTTGATACATTTCAACAGTTTTTGAAATAATCTTTCGAACTTCATCAAAGCTAGGTTGGTCTGCCAAGCCACGTAGTTCATAAAGTGGTTGAATACCACGAGCCTTAAAGAAATCAGCTCCCATTCCACCGATACAGATCATTTCAAAACCTGTACCGTCTGGATGGTATTCTTCTTTCAACTCCATAACGGCTTTCAGAATAGAAGAATTATAACCTCCAACCAAACCGCGATCTGAAGTAATGACGATATAGCCAGTCTTCTTCACGGGACGGCTAATCAACATCGGATTGGTTGAACCACCAGCTCCATTACCATGAAGAATATCTGTCAAAAGTTTGCGAACTTTCTGAGCATAAACTTGGAAGTTGCGAGCAGCTTCTTCAGAGCGACCAAGCTTAGCAGCCGATACCATTTGCATGGCATTTGTGATTTGACTCGTATTTTTTGTTGAGGCGATTTTTGTTTTAATATCATTTAGAGATACTGCCATCTGACACCTCTATTCTTATTGGAAGCTGGTTTGATTGAGAAACTCTGTAATCGCAGCATCCAAGACTGCTTCTTCTGGCAAGTCTTTTGTATCACGAATGGTTTCCAAAATCTCTGGGTGTTGAGCGTCAAAGAAGGCATGGAACTCTTCCTCGAAACGAACAATATCATCTACTGGAACAGTATCCAAGAAACCATGTGTCAAAGCATAGAGAATGGTTACTTGTTTCTCAACAGGTAATGGTTTATGAACAGGTTGTTTCAAGACTTCAACTGTACGACGTCCACGGTTCAACTTAGCCTGTGTTGCTGCGTCCAAGTCAGAACCAAACTTAGTGAAGGCTTCCAACTCACGGTATGAAGCAAGGTCGATACGAAGTGTACCAGCAACCTTCTTCATGGCTTTGATTTGTGCAGAACCACCTACACGTGATACAGATGAACCCGCATCGATGGCTGGACGAATACCTGCATTGAAAAGCCCATCGCCAAGGAAGATTTGTCCATCAGTGATAGAAATCACGTTGGTTGCGATATAGGCAGAAATATCTCCTGCTTGTGTCTCGATAAAAGGTAGGGCTGTAATTGATCCACCACCAAGTTCATCAGAAACTTTAGCTGAGCGCTCAAGCAAACGGCTGTGAAGATAGAAAACATCCCCTGGAAAGGCTTCACGACCTGGAGGACGACGAAGCAAGAGTGACAGTTCACGATAAGCTACCGCTTGTTTTGATAAATCATCATAAACAATCAAAACATGTTTCCCTTGGTACATAAATTCTTCTGCCATGGCAACCCCAGCATAAGGAGCTAGGAAAAGCAATGGAGATGGTTGTGAAGCAGAGGCTGTCACAACGATTGTATAATCCAAGGCACCGTACTGACGTAGTGTTTCTACTTGCGTACGAACCGTTGATTCTTTTTGTCCAATCGCGACGTAGATACAGATCATATCTTGACCTTTTTGGTTCAAGATTGTATCAATCGCAATGGTTGTTTTCCCTGTCTGACGGTCACCGATAATCAACTCACGTTGACCACGACCAATCGGTACAAGGGCGTCAATAGCTTTCAAACCAGTTTGCAATGGTTCTGATACAGACTTACGTTGCATAACACCAGGAGCTGGTGCTTCTACTGGACGAGTTTTATCAGTGTGGATTTCTCCAAGACCGTCAACTGGACGACCAAGCGGATCCACAACACGACCAATCAGACTTTCACCTACTGGGACTTCCATGATTTTACCTGTACGGCGGATTGTATCGCCTTCACGGATATCTGTAAAGTCACCCAGGATGATAATACCAACGTCTGTTGACTCCAAGTTTTGAGCCATACCATAAGAGCCGTTTTCAAAAATCAACAACTCTCCACTCATGGCATTTTCAAGGCCATGAGCACGCGCGATACCGTCCCCGATATAGGTTACAACACCTGTTTCAGTCACATCAAAATTGGGTTTGAAATTTTCAATTTGTTGCTTAATTAAAGCGCTGATTTCTTGTGCGTTAATTGCCAAAAGAACACCACTTTCTATTTCAAATTTTCTTTAACAACTTTAAGTTGTTGTTTAATACTCACATCAATTGTCTTGTGATTGGCAAAAATGACAAAACCACCAATGAGACTTTCATCGATTTGTTCGTTTACACTCCTTACTTTCAGAGACATTTTTTTCTCAATCAAAGGGAGCAAGCGACTCTTTTGTTCATCAGTTAAAGGATGAGCTGACCTAATCGTCACTTCAAATCGATTTGTTTCTTTTTCAAGTCGGTTCAAGCAATCTTCAAGCACATCATAAAAAAGATTTGCTCTGTGATTGTAAATAAGAACCTGGATAAAGTTTTGCAATAAAGGTGACACTGAGTCTTGGAAGAAAGCAATCGTTTTTTCCTTGTCAGACTCGTCTACGGCCACTTTTTTTAAAAAAGAAGGTAAGCCTGTTTCTTCAGCAACTTGCTTGATTTGAGTCAAGTCTGAAAAAATACGGTCTTCTTCTCCTTTTTCAAGTACCAATTGGACAAAAGGCATGCTGTATTTTTCAATTACCTTTACTGTTTTCTTGTCCATTAAGCTTCTCCTAGCTGATCGATATACTGATCAATGAGTTCTTTATGGGCATGACCATCAAGGTTTTGTGAGATGATTTTACCAGCCAAGCTGATTGTCAAATCTGCCACCTCACCCTTAACGCTTTGTAAAGCTTCAGCTTTGTTTTGAGCAATTTCTTGGTTTGCTTTTTCTTTTAAGCGTCCTGCTTCTAGTTTAGCATCTGCTAAAATACTAGCCTTACTTTTCTCAGCTGTTTCTTTCGCATTCTCAATGATTGTCTTAGCTTCTTTACGGCTACCAGCCAATTCATCTTCGCGTTTTTGAGCCAATACTTCCGCTTTTTGACGTGCTTCTTCAGCTCTGTCAATATCTGAAGCAATTTTTTCAGCTCTTTCTTCGAAAATGCCTGTAATATTAGACCATGCAAATTTTTTAATCAAGACTAGCAAAAGGATAAAAGAGCCAGCGATTAAAATAAAATTACCAATTAATTCACCTACTGTTACGTGCATCAGTTACTCCTTTCTACTCTTCATCATTAATTTTATTTCCTAGGTACATAGAGGATAATAGTGTAAAGACATAGGCCTGTACACAAGAAATGAACACGGAAAATGCAGTCCAAACTAAGTTTGTCCCAAATGCGATTGGATACCAAAAAATAGCCTGATGTGAAAGTAAGAGAAGCAAGCTTGTCATTACTTCACCTGCAAAGATATTCCCAAAAATCCGCAAAGCAAGAGAAAGGAAATTCGTGACTTCTTCAAGTAGATTCATCGGTGTCATAAATGCAGGAGTTACAAAACCTTTTAGGTATTGTTTAATCCCACGACGACGAATCCCCTCAATATGCGCCATCACAATAATACAGAAAGACAAGACAAGGTCAAATGAAAGATTTGCAGTTGGCGATGTCCAAAGGTTTGTCCCATCTGTTGTTTGAAGTTTAGCCATCAAACCAAGATTATTGGCGATGACCATAAAAAGAAATAAACATAAGTAAAAGAGTGAGTAATCTTTCATGTAGTGGGAACCAAGGTTAGGTTCTGTAAATCCAATTACAAAATCATAGAGATACTCTAGTACATTTTGTTTACCTTTGGGTTTCAAGGTCATATTACGACTTGCCCAATAGATAAATGCAAAAATCAGAAACACAGACAGCAAAGTCAAGGCTGTCAAAGTTAAATCAAAGGTAACAGGACCAATATTGATGGTTGGATTGATACTTTCTTCCATCTAACATTCTCCCTTCTCCAATTTATATTTCGTTATTTAATAATAAATGAGAAGACAAGAGTTACGAAGAAAGTTCCTTCAATAAAGGCAACCCCTAAAAACATCAAGCTACGAAACTCAGCGATAATATCTGGTTGGCGAGCTACTGATTTCAACAAACCATTCATCAACATACCCTCACCAAGAGATACACCCATACAGGCAAGACATAGACCAAAAAATGTTAAATTCATGACGAATTCTCCTTTTAATTAAAATTTACTTACTTAGTTTAGTCCTAAAAATTGGATTTGTCAACTTTTTACAACATTGAAAGCGTTTAATGAAAANTATTTACAATTTTACTATTTTTAAGCCTATTATATAGAAAACTTTGTAAAAAACTTAGTAATAAATCCGACCATTATCTAGACCTTTCTGAAAAATAATTGAAAAAATACCGAGATGAAATCTCGGATGGAAATTAATATATTTTCTTTAACTTCTTTTCTTTTAGTGAGCAGGATTAAAGGGAAAGCAACAAGAAATCTTTCAGCTCCTGCTTGCTTATTAAGCACGAACTGTGACGCTGGTTCCATCTTCCTTATAAAGATTGATGAGACCCTCTTTGAGAGCACGAACCATGTCTCCTGCTTGAACAGGCTGTGGGACTTTGATTGTCAAAAGTTCCATTGGATTTGGAGCGCGGTCGATTTTATTGCCTTTGGCATCATGCAAATCTTCGATATAAGTTTCAAAGTGACGGAAACCTGGGCCGTAAAACTCAACTTGGTCTCCTTCGTTAATAACGTTCCGTTGACGAATGGTTGCTGTTTGTGTCGCATCATCATAAGAAACCACTTCAGCAACAAACTTGTACTCAGGAATTTTACGGCGAGCACCAAATAACTGCTCATTTTCAGATGGTGTACCATAGTAAAAGCCTGTTGCCAATTCACGTTGGGCAACCTTCCACATCTCATCAATCAAGTCTTGCTTGATATCTTCAAATTTTTCTGGACTCTCTAGATAAGCATCAACAGCCGCCTTATAACAGTTGGTTACTGTTGATACGTAGTGAATAGACTTCATACGCCCTTCAATCTTAAGACTGTCCACTCCATTTTCAATCATATCTGGGATATGGTCAATCATAGACATGTCAACGGCTGACATTGAAAATTCTTCTGGAATCTCACCTTTCAGACTCTTGCGTTCTTTCCCAAATGGCATATCATAAAGATCATACTTCCAACGGCAAGACTGAGAGCAACCACCACGGTTAGCATCACGCATACTCATGTGATTTGAAAGTGTACAACGACCAGAGTAAGAAATGCACATAGCTCCATGGACAAAGGCTTCAATCTCAACGTCTGTACGTTTGCGGATTTCTGCCAATTCTTCCATTGAAACCTCACGCGCCAAAACGACACGAGTCAAGCCCAGTTCTTTCCAGAACTCAAGGGTTTCATAGTTAGTGGCACTTGCTTGAGTGGAAAGATGGATTTCAAGACCTGGTGCTTCTGTTGCTGCAATCATAATCAAGGCTGGGTCAGACACGATAACTGCTGCAATCCCAATATCACGCAGTTTACGAAACCACTCACCAGCACCAGCTTCATTTCCTTCATGCATAACCATGTTGGCAGCCACATAAACCTTAGCACCATACTTGGCCGCAAACTGGACACCTTCTTCCATCTGTTCAAAGGTAAAGTTACCTGCACGGCTACGAAGACCATAGGCCTGACCACCAATAAAGACAGCATCCGCTCCATATTGAACAGCTACTTTTAGCTTCTCTAAAGTCCCTGCAGGTGATAAAACCTCAGGACGTTTTAATGTTTTTGTCATGTTTTCTCCTATTTGCAATATAAAAGTTTGACGTTTTTCCTTCTCATTTTATAGTAAATAAGTGATAAAATCAAGCCTAGACAGATTGTTTTGACAATTCTAATCTTTTAAACTTTACATAATAACTGTTAAACAGTCGAAAATTACCCCAGTTTTAACAAGTAGTCAAAAAGTCTAGGAAAGAGCAAAAACCAGTATCCAAAGATACTGGCTAATTAAACTACATGGAATAAGTTAGTCCTTAAATGACTATTCCCACTCAACTGTTTTCTAAATTGATAAGGTTCGATATAGTGTGAAATTAAGGATTTATACTCAGTTATTTTTATAAGAACTTATTAAAATTAATTTCTGTTATTTGTAAATTGTTTACAGAGTTGAAATTAATGTGTAGCAAAAACACAACATTTTTTGTATAATAGTATTAGTAAAAAAAGGTGGTGAGATAATGAGATTAGCTGTCAGATTAGCAATAGAAACACGAAATAGCATCGATACTCTAAAAAAAGAAATAAAAGCAACTGGAGAATTTGATAATCTTCATCTTACTAATGGTTTTGTCGTAAATAAAGCTTATTTAGATTCTAAAAAAATTACTGCTGAACAAAACTGGGATAAAGTATTAAAATTTGAATCTCAAGTTGAGGAACGAAGTGCTCCAAAAACTCGAACTGATTTACAAGTAAATCAGACTACTATTGATGGCATTGCTGAATTAAAAAAGATTTTATCTCTATATACAAAAACAAGTTATGTAACCACTTCATTTGTTATCAGAATGATAGTAAGAGGTTCTCTTTTAGTGCGTCACGGAAAAATTTAGGCTTCAAGCCTATTTTTTTATTCCAACTTCAAGCGTTGACAAAACACGACACTTATTTTATAATAGTGTCGTTGATGAATTACAACACTAAAATTATATAAAGATGGTTCAACAATGGTTAGATCAATTTTTAATGCAGAATACATTTATTCGACTATTTTTTGTAGTGTTAAATATTTTATGCGTTTAACTTTACAGTTTAGGAATGGGAGAAGTTTATAATCAGTTTCTGAAGAAAAAAGTATAAAAAATGCTATAATAGAATATATATAGTAAGAAAGGAGAATTACAATTGTTACCTAAAAAAATTATCACACCTAAAGTACCACCTATCAAAATCCAAGGAATAAAAACTAAATTAGTTCCATTTATTGCCGAATCAATAAAATGGGATGGTCAAGGAACATACTTTGAACCATTTATGGGTTCTGGTGTAGTAGGTTTTAATTTAGAACCCCAGAAGGCTATTTTTAGTGATACCAATCCCTATATCATTCAATTTTACAAAGATATTCAAACAAAGAAGATTACTGCTCAAACAGTTAGAACTTTTTTAGAAAATGAAGCAACTAAATTATCTAGTACACCGGCTGATAAGACATCTTATTACTATGAAGTTAGAGATAGATTTAATAAAGAACATAGCTCTTTAGATTTTTTATTTTTACAACGTTCCAATTTTAATGGAATGATACGTTTTAATAATAAAGGGAATTATAATGTTCCTTTTGGACGAAAACCAGAGAGATTTCAAAAAGCATTGATTACAAAAATTGTAAATCAAGTTTCATGGGTTGAAGAAATAATAGAGGGCAAAGATTGGGAATTTATCTGTATGCCTTTCACTAAAGCATTTGAAATGATGGGAGAAAATGACTTTGTTTATTTAGACCCTCCGTATATTGATCGTTATGATGGATATTATGATTCTTGGAGTGAAGAATATGCGGTATTACTCGCAGAACTTACTCAAAAAGGAAAAGCTGGATACGCCTTTAGTATGTGGTACGAAAATCAATACAGAAAAAATACACATATGGAAAAATGGAACGACGGGAAGTTATTGACTACTGAACATTTTTATCACTTAGGAGCAAAAGAATCTAATAGAAATAAAATGATAGAGGCTTTAGTAATAAGTGAACAAAATTTGAATTTAGAAGAAGTTCATTTTGAACAGGAGCAAATTAGTCTTTTTGAAATATAAAAAATAGAGCGAACTGCTCTATTTTTTATTAAATGTTTTATCATATTGAATTAAATAATTAGAATACAGTTTCTTTAATTCTAACGATTTAGTTTTATCAGTTTTAGCAATCCACTCAAAATATCCTTCAAGATTATTATATAAAGATTGTTTTACCTTTTGGGTATCAGTATATCTTGGGTAATGTTTCCAATAATCGTTAAACACATCATCTCCTAAAACGGAGAAAGGGCCTGCACCATAAGCAAAAGGATTAATGGATGTTGAAGTAATTGTTCCAATATTATCAGTGTTTCCACTACCTTTTTTATCACCACATATTCTGTACTTTTCCTGAACGAATACCTCAATGTTTTTATAGGCTGGAACTATCGATTCCAAACATTTAAAATCGACTTTACCTGTAGTTGGTTTTTGTTCACGAGTATAAACAACACCTAAAATATAATGACCGTCATAATCTGAATAGTTACCTACGATATTCTTTTTTCCATTTCTCATAAAACTTGTAAAACTACCACCTGTAAAGCCAAATTTCGTATTTTCGCTTCTTCTGTAAGTAGTTTTTATATCGATGGCAATTTTTCGCCCATCTTGCTTTTTAAAATAAAAATCAGGGTATACAGTTTGTTTTTCAGATTCATGTAAAGTATAGCCCAATTCATTGGCTGAACGTTGCAATGCTTCAAAAGCTATAACTTCAAACAATCTACCTATAATCTTTGAATCACTCCCAAACGTGTAGATTTCCTTCTTTTTGTTTATAAAACCAACGAGTTCCCATTCATTTTCATTTTCTGGTAAATACTTAGCAATAGTATCAATTATTTTATCTGTATAAGGTGTCATTTACTCAGCTCCTTTGTTTGCGAATTGTTTGCGATTATTTAATTAAAGGCTCTGAAACATTGATTTCAAAGCCTTTTTATTGTAATTTTTCTTACTCCCACTCAACGGTTGCAGGTGGTTTACTTGTGATATCGTAGACGATACGGTTAACATGATCCACTTCGTTTACGATACGTACTGAGATTTTTTGAAGGACATCCCAAGGAATTTTGGCAAAGTCAGCTGTCATACCATCGATAGAGGTGATGGCACGGATTGCAATCGTGTAGTCATACGTACGACCGTCACCCATAACACCGACTGAACGAACACCTGTATTAACTGTGAAGTATTGCCAGATATCACGGTCAAGACCAGCTTTGGCAATTTCTTCACGAAGGATAGCATCTGATTCACGAACGGTTTCAAGTTTCTCTTCAGTGATTTCACCCATGACACGGATAGCAAGAC
Organism: Streptococcus mitis SK597; assembly: GCF_000148545.1. Lineage (GTDB taxonomy): Bacteria > Bacillota > Bacilli > Lactobacillales > Streptococcaceae > Streptococcus > Streptococcus mitis_C. The sequence continues at coordinate 9,364 of NZ_AEDV01000060.1, forward strand.
CTGGTCCCGGGAATGGTTGGCGCCATACGATGTGATCTGGCATACCAAGCTCTGTACCAAGGGCACGAACTTCGTCTTTATAAAGAGTGTTGAGTGGTTCAATCAATTCAAACTGCATGTCTTCTGGAAGACCACCCACGTTGTGGTGTGACTTGATAGTTTGAGCTGTATCTGTGCCAGACTCGATAACGTCTGTATATAAGGTACCTTGAGCAAGGAAGTTCACATCTTTGAGCTTGCTTGCTTCGTCATCGAATACATAGACAAACTCGTTACCGATGATTTTACGTTTTTGTTCAGGGTCAGAAACGCCAGCAAGTTTGTCAAGGAAACGTTTAGCAGCATCTGCTTTGACGATATTCAAACCAAACTTACCACCAAGCATGTCCATAACTTGATCCGCTTCTCCTTTACGAAGAAGACCGTGGTCCACGAAGATACAAATCAATTGATCACCAATCGCTTTTTGAAGAAGAACTCCAACAACTGAAGAGTCAACCCCACCTGAAAGGCCAAGAAGGACACGTTTATCACCGACTGTTTCACGGATTTTTTGGATCTGCATGTCGATGAAATTATCCATTGACCAATCACCTTTAGCCTTACAGATGTTTAGAGCAAAGTTACGAAGGATATCATTCCCGTATACAGAATGACGAACTTCTGGGTGGAACTGGATACCGTAAATGTGTTTATCTGGGTTTTCAATGGCTGCGTATGGACAGTCAGCTGATGTACCTGTACGAACAAAGTCAGCAGGAATCTCGGTAACTGCATCGCCGTGGCTCATCAATACAGTCTGTTCATCAGGTGTTGATTCAAAAAGCGCTGATGGTGTGTGAGTTAGGGTTGATTGACCGTATTCACGATTTCCAGCGTCACCTGCAGGGACAACTTTTCCTCCAAGTTTATGGGTCAATAACTGCATACCGTAACAAATTCCCAAAATTGGAATTCCAAGTTCGAATATTTCTGGGTCAATATCGAATGAACCATCTTCGTATACAGAATTTGGACCACCTGAAAGGATGATTCCTACAGGATTGATTTCACGAACTTCAGCAGCTGAAATTTTATGGCTTTTTAGTTCTGAAAACACACCAATCTCACGGATACGGCGTGAAATCAGCTGGTTGTACTGGCTACCATAGTCCAATACGATGATTTTTTCTACATCTTGCAAATCAGTTGAAATGTTGCTCATCTTTTTCCTTTCTCAAAAGAAATATCTTTTCCAATATTCTATCACAAATAAGGGCGAATTACCAACT
>NZ_AEDV01000059.1 GCF_000148545.1 Streptococcus mitis SK597
CTTCAAACTGCTATCTTTCAGTAAACATAAAAATATTGTCTATAAGGATAGCCTTTTAAAAGATTGGATACGAACAGCCTTTTGGTTGCTCCTTCGACCTGTTTCTCCTCGTTATTTCGCACATAAAATCGAGAAAGAAATTCAAAAATATAGTCGCGAAAATGGTCAGTATATGGCCTTTATCCCTTCAAAATTTAGGAAAAAGGAAGTCTTCCCAGTTGATACCTTTAAAGAACTCATCTTAACTGAGTTTGAAGGTCGTATGTTGCCCGTCCCTAAAAAATATGATCAATTTTTAACCCAGATGTATGGGGATTATATGACACCACCATCAAAGGAAATGCAAGAGTGGTATAGTCACAGTATTAAAGCTTATCACAAAAGCTGATTAAGGACGACCATATAAACTACAAAAAGGCTGGGAAAAACTCAATTTCAGAAGAAAATGAAGTAAATATTCCTACAACAAAACGCATAATATCAAGGCTTCAACACCTGAATATTATGCGTTTTTAATTTTTCTTCAATCCATTACAATAGATTGAGAACTCAATTTCTTATAAGTAAAGGAATTTGAAGATAGCTACTGCCGCAATTGCTGCTGCGATCGGTGCTACTACTGGTACCCAAGAGTACCACCATTTTGAATCGCCTTTGTGCTCACCAAGAACTGATTTTGGAAGGAAAGCATGAAGGAGACGTGGTCCCAAGTCACGGGCTGGGTTCAAGGCAGGTCCTGTAGGTCCACCAAGTGATGTTACCAAGGCCATAACAAGGAATCCAAGTGCCAAGTGAGCTACTGAAAGTCCTGAAGCAGTATGTGGTGCTACTTGGGCTTTGATTGCTAAATCAGAAAAATCAACATTTTGACCTGCTTGACTAGCCATTTGTTTCATGTATTGAAGCACTTCAGAACCAAAGAAGTTTTTAGTCATTCCAAGGGCTGCAAAGAAAAGAACAAATGAACCAACAAACTCGTTTACAAAACCGTTAACAGTTGCTGCAAAACGTGATTCTTTTGTACCATTATCCAAACTTGAAATTGTTGAGAAAGTACCCAAGATATTGTTTGGATTTTCAGTTTTCAAGTAGTATGGGCGGTGTGTAGCCACAACCAAGGCTTGACCAAAGATAGCACCCAAAACTTGTGCAATGATATAAGGCGCAACTTGTGCCCAAGGGAAAAGACCGCTGATTGCAAGTCCAAGAGTGAAGGCTGGATTGATGTGGTTTCCAGATACGTTACCAAACATTAATGCTGGGATCATAACCCCCATACCATAACCAACAGCGATAACGATCCAGCCACTTTGGTAGCCTTTCGTACCTTTAAGTTCAACGTTAGCAACTGCACCATTTCCAAGAATGATCAAAATAGCAGTTCCCAAAAATTCAGTGGCATATTTAATTGCCCATGTGAAATCCATTTGATAGATTCTCCTTAAAATTTTTTAGACAATCCTTATTCTATCAATTTTTATATCTTTTAGCAACTACTTTCCCGAAAGATTACAACAGAAAACGGTTCCAAAACTTATAAACTAATCTTTGTTTTAAAGATATTCCCAGTTCATTATGTTATCTACACTAATCTGATGCTTTCAATTCCTCCTGATACATAGTATAGGGAATAAGAAGTATCTTTCCCCATTCACCAATAAGAGTTTTGCTATGAAAACAAAACTCTATCCTTCCAATGAAACAATCTTAACCTGATTTATATAAAAATTCTCGTCACATTGCCATAAAACCTCAGCCATATTTTTGTAAGAAATGGATTTATCGTGATCTGCTCTAATCGTAAGATTATAACCACTTTCATTCCTATCCATGTCAATATTTAGATTGTAAAATCCCTTCTGTTCAATGAGAATATTCAAGGTATCTATTGAAGGTTTATTGGTTACAAATCCAGTCATTCTGATATAATAATGAGTATCGCTTTTCAAAAATTTGGAGCTACTTTTCTGAACAGAGACAACAATTAGACTACAAAATAAGTCTAGAAAAGCAAAATCTGCTCCAATCGCCATTCCAATACCTGCAGTCGCCCAAATACCAGCTGCTGTAGTGATACCACTGATTTTTTTATCCCTCATGAAAATAATACCACCGCCAATGAAACTAATTCCACTGACAATTTGGGCCGCAACCCTAGAAGTATCATAATTAGGCGTATCCAAGAAAGCTTCTTTTGATAAAATCATCATTAAAGTTGTAGTTAAGGCAACCAAGATATTAGTCTTTCTCCCAGCCTGCTTATGCTTAGACTTTCTTTCATAGCCAATGATAAAACCAGAAAAACAAGACAATAAAATGAGAATAATATGTCGGACTTCAATCGGTAGAGCTATCGTATCAAGCATTATTTCCTCCTCTTTCACTCATAATTTTATATTATAATCCTAGTTGAAACTTTTTCAAGAGAATATATTAGTTGAAAATTGTCCTTTTTAAAACAAAAAACCGCAGTTATCTTCTAGTAATAACTTGCAGTTTTCTGTAACTAATGGATTCTTACAATGTCTCAAACAATTCTTGCATTTGCACATCATCTGGAACCAGTTTTAAGTAAGCTTGTGCATTGACTTTTGCTTCCTCAAAGTAGCCCAATTCACGCAAGAGATAGATATAGTGTTCCAGAAACTCTGGATTGTCCTTTAAATCTCCTGCTAACTCTTGGTAAAGCCCATAGGCAGTATCCAAATCGTCCATTTCTTGATAGGAACGAGCAATCATCCACTTAGTCAAGAGATTTTCTGGCTCCTCACTTTGCAAGTCTAGAATATCCTCATAACGCTCCTGCTCAAGATAAATAGTTGCTAGACGGAGTAAGATTTCTTCCGTATCCTCAGCATCTTCTTTAGCAGTAAGTAGGTAGTTCTCTGCTCCACTAGCATCATGCAATTCATAAGAAAATTGTGAAGCAGCCAGCAAGAGACGAGTTTCAAAGGGATTTTTCTCTAATCCTTGCTTAGCGATACGCAGGGCTTCTTGAACTTGGTGTTCCTTATGTAAGGCCTGACTGTACCCATACTCATAGCCTTCAAAGTCAGGAGAAATGGTATCGATCTGCTTAAAATAGAGGACAGCTTTTTGGTATTCTTCTTGATCAAAGTAAAGGCTGGCCAGCTCAAAAGCTGTTAGGTCATCGTATTCTAACTCCAGGGCTTTTTCCAAAAACTCTGTAGCCGTTTCAAATTTCCCTAACTGAGCATAGGCAAAGCCAATTCGTTGATAGGTAGAAATGCCTGTTTGCTCATAAATTGAGCGATTATCTAACTGGGCATAGCCTTGAATAGCTTCTTGGTAATTTTCCAACTCACTATCCAACTCTGCCAAACCCAATATCAAGAGAGGATCATCTGAATAACTCAAAGCCTCCAGCAATTTCTCACGCGCCACATCTGTCAAACCTTCCATCTGGTAAAGATCTGCCTTAAGAAGCAAAGCCGAGACATACCAGTCACTGTCAGCTTGGATTTCCTCAAGGTAAGCGAAGGCTTCTTCGATTTGACCATCCTCGCTAGCAATAGCTGCTAGATTAAGATGAACATCTGGAAAATCTTCTACGATTTTCAGGTAAATTTCCTTGGCCTGAGGATAAAAACCAATCCCTTCTAGATAAGTGGCTAATTCATAAAGAAGGTCACTTGGATCATTTTCTAAAGCTTCGGCGAAATAGTGCTCTGCCTTGGCTAAATCTTGCTCCTCCAAAGCCTGTAACATCTGTTGACTATTGTTCACTCTTGACTTCCTCGCCCTCTAATTCATATAGACCACTGACTACCTTATACCATTCGAAAATGGCTGAAATGACAACCTTAGCAGAGGCATAAACCGGAATACCAAGTAAAACTCCCCAGATTCCAAACATGGATCCTGAAGTTAACAAAACAAAGAGAACATTAATGGGATGGATGTTTAATTGACTTCCCAAAATCAGTGGAGACACAAAACGGCCTTCAATAGTTTGTTCTACGATAAAGACAATCACTACTTTCAAAAGCATGATTGGACCAGCAATCAAACCCAATACTAGGGCAGGAAGCATGGCTAGGAAACTACCAAGATAAGGAACCAGATTTAAAATACCAGCAGTAACACCCAACGTAACTGCATAGCGTAGACCAATGATCTTGAAGAAGATGATAAACATTACTGCTACAATAATAGCCACTGTTACTTGCCCTCGAACATAATTGGACAACTGTTGATTCACATCAGATAAAACTTGTCCAACAGGTTCCTTCAATTTTGTCGGCATAAATTGGGTCAAATAGTGACGCAAGCCTTTCCCGTCACGCAAGAGATAAAAGAGCATGAAAGGAACGATAATCAAGGCAACAATCACTTGAGAAATTCCGCTAATAAAGGCGCTCACCCAGTTGACTGCCTGAGAAGAAACTTTACTTGCCCAAACTGTAGCCTGACTAGAGAAGTTTGTCAAAACTTGCTCTAACTGAGGTCTGAAATCATCTGGTAAACGCTTGGTTACCAAATCGTCAATAACCCTGTCAGCATCTTCTAGGTAGATTGGTACATTTCTTGCAAATGTTAAGACCTGACGTTGCAGATTTGGAATAGCTACTGCCAAGCCCCAAATGATAAAGAGAGCGATGATGACAAAGACAATAGTGATAGCTATAACACGATTAACCTTATGCTTCTCCATCCAATCAACAATAGGATTTAATAAATAATATAGTAAACCAGATAGAATAACTGGCAGCATCACGACTGCCAAAAAGTCCAAAACAGGTGAAAATAGAAAACTAATCTTACTTAAAATAAAAAGATTCAGTCCCAACAATAAGGTTACCAAAAATACCGTAATTGCCTTGTTATCCAAAAACCACTTGAAAAACCAAGACAGGCTAAAATGTTTCTCTTTTTGTTCCATAAATAATTCCTTTCTGTCGTCCTTTCATTATACCATTTTTAGACCAAAATAACTCTTTTTTAAAGTGCTTACATGGAGACTACTACATAAAAAATCTCCTCAAAAGAGGAGATTCGATTAGTCTTGAATATGACGGTCTAAGTTCTTCTGATAATCTGCGTTTGATTTGGCTTTTTCATCAGCAAATTTCTTGCGGAACTCATCCATTTCTTTAGTAGTGACAATCTTATCTTGGATTTTCAGATACTTGTAGCTATTTTCACTAGTCTTGTCACCTACCCAGCCACCGGCACCACTGCCAGGAACCATTTTCGTCACTAGCATTTGAGCACCATCAGAGTATACTGGAATAACAAGTGCACTATCTGACAACCAAGCTTGGGCCTTAGAATATTTGGAATAACGTTTTTGAAGGTCTGTTTTCTCACTATTTGCATCATCAATCAGTTCTTTGTATTTATCCAATCCAACTGTTTTAATAACTGGATTGTCTGTTCCTGGTGCCACACCAAGAGCACTTAGGAGACTTGGACCTGAAGTTGGATCAAATACATCTAGATAAGTCGATGGATCTGCAAAGTCTGGAGTCCAACCACTGACTGCATTAATATCCCAGTCAGTATTTGCATTGGAAGTAGCTAGAGTAGTCATACTTCCCAATTCGTCATCAGAAACTTGTTGAATATCAACAACTACATTGTCAGAGCCTAAGGCTTCCTCAATGGATTGTTTATAAGACTGAACCTGACGAATAAAATCTGGATTTGATGAAGAAATTGGCAAATCTAAATGAATTGGGAACTGTACTCCATCAGCTTGGAGAGTTTTCTTAGCAGCTTCAAACTTAGCCTTAGCCTTGTCTACATTATGAAGTGAATCTTGGGCATCATCAAGACTGACATCTTTCCAGATATTATCCAATTTATCCAATTCTGTCTTAGTAACTTGGCCAAATGTTTGATCTCCTACTTGAACAAATGTTGGAGGAGTGAAACTTGTCCGTAACTTACGAGGTCCTACTTCATCACCAAATACTTGAGAGATCCCTGCTTTACGATCTACCGCAAAAGCCAAGGCTTGACGGAAATCTTTGTTTAACAAGGCTTTCTTAGTAGAAGTTTTTTCTGCATCACTTGTTTTAGCAGTATGATTGTATGACACACGATCAATATTAGTAGACATATAGAAGACGCCACCTCTTTGTTGACCATATACAATATTATCCTTGTACTTTTCTTTTAGACGTTCATAGTTGGCAGAGTTTTTAAAGAGTGGAGCAGCTGGATAATGTCCCTCATCAAAACCTCGTCCTAGGGAATCTGCATCTTGACCATCAAAGAAGGATAACTTGATATCATCAATAAAGACATTCTGCTTATCCCAATAATTTTGGTTTTTGGTCATTTCGATAGAAGATTTCGAAGTAAGCCCCTTAAGAAGGAAAGCCCCATTGTAGAGAATGCTCGTTACATCGGTTGCTTTACCGAAATCATCTCCTTTAGAAGCCAAAAAATCTCCACTTACTGGTGCAAGAACTCCCATCGTTGTCTTAGAATTCCAAAAAGATTCTGGATGATTCAAAGTGTAAACAACAGTATAATCATCTGTTGCTTTCACACCTACTGTTGAGAAATCTGTTGTTTTCCCATTTACATAGTCATCCAATCCTTTGATAGAATCCTGTACGAGATAAAGAGCCTGTGATTTCTTATCTGCTGCATGTTTCAGACCAGTTACAAAGTCTTGAGCCTTGACTTCACCATACTCTTCCCCCTCATTTGTATACCATTTGACACCCTGACGGATTTTATAGGTATAGGTCAAACCATCTTTGGAAACAGTCCAATCTTCTGCAACCGATGGAACTAAATTTCCATATTGATCATTTTCTAGTAATCCGTCAATAACATTACCTGTAATCTGTTTAGTGCTGACATTCCCAGAAACTGTATAATCCAAAGTAACAGGATCTGATGTAAACACATAAGCATAAGTAACTGGTTTAGTTACTTCCTTATTCCCATTACTAGATGAACACGCTGCTAGAACAGCTGCCGAGAGTACAGCAACTCCTGCTGCTAAGAAAACACGTTTTTTCATAAACAAACTCCTTTGCAATTTGTATAGGATTATTATAGCACTTTTCAAAAGGAAATCAATGAAAACATTCTTAATATTATCATGAAAAGAATGTGGAAAATCTCTTGCCAAGCTTGATTTTTTCATACTAGCATTTTTGTGATATAATAGTCATATCTTTATTTTAGAGGTAAAGTTATGAAAGAAACTGTTTACTTTGGAACTTATACACGTCGTACTTCTCAAGGGATTTACAAGGCGGACTTTGATACAGAAACTGGTCAGCTTTCAAATCTAGAACTTTTTGCAGCTGAACCAAGTCCGACCTACCTTGCCTTTGACCAGCATCAACATTTATACACTGTTGGTAGTCAAGACGATAAGGGAGGAATTGCAGCCTATCAAACTGACGGGACTTTATTAAATCATGTCGTTGAAAAAGGAGCACCCCACTGTTATGTTGCCGTTGATGAAAAGCGTGATTTGGTCTATGCAGCCAACTACCATAAAGGACAGGTCCTTGTTTATAAACGTCAGGAAGATGGTAGTCTTCTACTTAGTGATGTGGATCAACACAGTGGACAAGGTCCACATGAAAATCAAGCTTCTCCCCACGTTCACTTTACAGATTTAACACCTGACCACTATCTAGTGACCTGTGATTTGGGAACTGACCAAGTCATTACTTATGATCTTGATCCAGAAGGGAAATTATCTAAGCTCTATACCTACAATAGTATTCCTGGAGCTGGTTCTCGTCATATCGTTTTCCATAACCACTATAAAATCGCTTATCTCATTTGTGAACTCAATAGCACTATTGAAGTTCTAATCTACGATGGTGTTGGCGAATTTGAACGTATGCAAGTCATTTCAACTCTACCAGACGGTTATGAAGGCTTTAATGGTACTGCTGCTATTCGTCTCTCTAAAGACGGTAAATACCTCTACGCTTCTAACCGTGGCCATGATTCTATCGCAGTATATACAATCCTTGCGGACGGTAGTTTAGAGTTGTTAGAAATCGTTCCGACACATGGTCAGACTCCACGTGATTTTGATTTGACACCAGACCAAGAATTTGTCATTGCTGTCCATCAAGACTCTGACAATGCAACCGTTTTTAAACGCAATCCTGAAACTGGTCGTCTAGCAGAGCTTTCCAACGACTTCCATGTTCCAGAAGCGGTCTGCATCAGTTTTGCTCCTTAAGAAAACATAAAAAATGAACTTGGTAACTCAAGTTCATTTTTTTCTTATAGTCTTTTTCCGACATTAATACGGTTAATGGCACGTTGCAGTGCAATCTTCGCACGACGTTCTTGATCAATCAAGTTTTTGTCTTGTGCTTCTTCAATTTCACGCTCTGCTCGAAGCTTGGCACGTTCTGCACGACTGATATCGATATCACGAGCACGTTCTGCAGAATCCGCAACGATTGTGATTGTATTATTGGCAATTTCAATAACGCCTCCGTTTACTGCAATCCAGTTCACGTGATCTTCATCGTCAATACGTTTTACCTTTACTTCATCAACTGCTAAAACCGCAATCATATTTTCATGTCGTGGCAAGATCCCCATCTCACCATCCAGAGTTCGAACCGATACATAGCTGGCATGGTGATCATAGACGAGACCATCTGGTGTCACGATCTGGACAGTTAACTGAGCCATAGATCACCTCTTAAAATCCCATTTTTTCAGCTTTTGCAATCACATCTTCGATAGAACCTACACCACGGAAGGCATCTTCTGGCAAGTGGTCATGTTTACCATCAAGGATTTCCTTAAAGCCACGAACAGTTTCAGCAACTGGAACATAAGAACCTGGCTGACCAGTAAATTGTTCTGCAACGTTGAAGTTTTGTGACAAGAAGAACTGGATACGACGGGCACGAGCCACCAAGGTCTTTTCTTCATCAGAAAGCTCATCCATACCAAGGATAGCAATGATATCTTGCAATTCATGGTAACGTTGAAGGACACGTTTTACTTCAGCAGCAACTGCATAGTGCTCTTCTCCAACGATTTCAGGTGCCAAGGCACGTGAGCTTGAAGCAAGTGGGTCAACGGCTGGGTAAATACCCAATTGTACCAACTTACGTTCCAAGTTAGTTGTTGAGTCTAAGTGAGCGAAGGCTGTTGCTGGCGCAGGGTCAGTATAGTCATCCGCTGGCACATAGATAGCCTGGATAGAGGTTACAGAACCCTTCTTGGTTGATGTAATACGTTCTTGCAATTGACCCATTTCCGTAGCAAGGGTTGGTTGGTAACCAACGGCTGATGGCATACGACCCAAAAGGGCAGATACTTCTGAACCAGCCTGAGTGAAACGGAAGATATTATCGATAAAGAGAAGCACATCTTGGCCTTCTACATCACGGAAGTATTCAGCGATTGTCAAACCAGTAAGGGCAACACGCATACGTGCTCCTGGTGGCTCATTCATCTGACCAAATACCATGGCTGTTTTCTCGATAACACCTGATTCTTTCATTTCCCAGTAAAGGTCGTTCCCCTCACGAGTACGTTCCCCAACACCAGTAAATACTGAAATACCACCGTGTTCTTGGGCAATGTTGTGAATCAATTCTTGGATTAAGACGGTTTTACCAACTCCGGCACCACCGAAAAGTCCAACTTTACCACCTTTAAGGTAAGGGGCAAGAAGGTCGATAACCTTAATCCCTGTTTCAAGGATTTCAGAAGAGGTAGACAACTCATCAAAAGTTGGAGCTTTTTTATGAATTGGCTGACGCTCTGCGTCTTCTGTAAAAGGAGCTTCCAAGTCAATGGTATCTCCCAAAACATTGAAGACACGTCCCAAAGTTTCTTTACCTACTGGTACAGAGATTGGACGACCTGTGTCCAATACTTCCATTCCACGAGTCAACCCATCTGTTGATTCCATGGCGATAGTACGGACCATACCATCTCCCAACTCCAAGGCTACTTCAAGGACGATTTTTGTTTTTCTTTCGTCATTTTTGTAGACGACAAGTGCATTGTTAATCTCAGGAAGTTTTTCCCCTGCTGCAAACAAAACGTCTACAACGGGTCCGATAACCTGAGCAATTTTACCTGAACTCATCTCCTTCTCCTATTCTATATAAGATACTGTCGGTTCCTAGCTCAACTAGGTCCTAATACT
>NZ_AEDV01000058.1 GCF_000148545.1 Streptococcus mitis SK597
AGCCTGCAGCTCGCTTCCTAGTTTGCTCTTTGATTTTCATTGAGTATTAATTGAGCAACTATACTATTTAGAAACAAAAGAAGCCATCAGGTTAGCATTTAACCTAAACAGCTCCTTGATTATCCTCCAAATAAACGAGCAAAAAAGCCTTTCTTAGTTGATTGGACTTCTTCTTTTGCTTGGTCCAGCTCTAGCTTAAGATTTTCTTGATCCTTCATGGCTTGAAGGGTCAATTGTTGCTGCTGATCGAGTTGTTTGTCTTTCTCAGCAATCTGACGGTCTTTGATACGCATCTGCTCGTCTTTTTCTGATAACTGACGATCCTTGGCTTTTAATTGTTCATAAAGACGAAGAATTTCTGCATTCTTCTCATCAACCAGAATCTCCATCAGTTCACGTTGCTTGACATCTTCACTGACAGGCTCATCTTCAAAAATCGTTTTTTTATAGATTTCTTCTAGCTTAATCAAGCCACTTCTGGTAACGACTGTTACCCCTTTGTCATTTTTATCTGTGTCTTCTTCTGGTAATTCTTTGACACGGTTATTGATTGCTTGGCGAGATAATCCTAAGACCTCTGCAATCTCACTGACGGTCATTTCAATACTCATAATATCCTCTGAAACGTTTTCTAGCTTTTCTTTACTTAAATCTTATCATAAGCTAGAAAAACTGTCAAATTTTCGCTTAATCTAAGGCCTTCAAAAAGGCTAGTAAGACTTGGGCAGAGCGACGTCCAGCTTCAATAATAAACTCATCAAAAGAGATGTTTGCTTCATGGTTGGCATTGTCACTCATAGCTCGGATAACTAAAACTGGAAGATTAAGAGCATGCGCTGCCTGAGCAATAGCTGCTCCTTCCATCTCAACTGCTAAAACTTCTGGAAAATGGGACTTAATCGCTTCTATCTTGTCATTTCCTGCAACAAAACTATCTCCTGTAGCAATCAAACCAAGATGCCAGTTTTGGTCCAATTGAGATAAACTCTCTTGGATTTTGGTAACAAAGGTTTTATCTGATTCGAAATAAAGCGGTTGTTGCGCCATTTGTCCATAAGCATAGCCAAAAGCTGTGACATCCACATCATGATAGGCTAATTTGTCAGCAATCACGACATCCCCAACAGCAATACCTTCTGCTACTGCTCCAGCAGATCCCGTGTTAATCAAAGCATCCACTTGAAAATGATCAGCCAAAATCGCCACACTCATAGCAGACATGACCTTACCAATTCCACTTTCTACAAGAATGACTTCATGCGAGGCAATGCTTCCTGTATGATAGGTATTTCCTAAGATAACTTGCTCTTGGGCATTGTCTAAACGCTGGACCAGATACACCAGTTCTTCTGGCATGGCCGCAATAATTCCTATTTTCATTTCAATTCCTTTTCTATTACAAAAGTTTCATTGCTAAGACAAGCAAAATCAAGAGAAAGATGACAGCGAATAAGATTTTATTCAACTTAGAATTGAAGACATTTCTCTTGGTATTTTCAATGCGACGACTTTTATGAATAGATGGTTCAACCTGAATCTTCAAGGTTTCCTGGCTAAAACCATGATCCTTAGGATTGGCATAACCAAAACGGGAAGAAGAGGTTGGTAAAATTTTTGTCTCCTCATCATCTAGCAAAGGAGGACCTGAAATCTTTTCGCCTCTATTAGCTCTTTCAATCATTTCATCCGTTAATAAAGGTTTACCCATACTGACCTCCTCTATTTTTTGTGCAATTCCCAATACTGAACAGCCATAATTGTCTTGGCATCGCAGATATGACCTGATTGGATCAATTCCTTGGCTTCTTCTAAGCTCACTTCAAGGACTTCCAAGGTCTCATCTTCATCCTGCGGACGCGGATTTTCCACTTTCGTCAAATCGCTTGCTCGGTATAGTTTTAATTTTTCATTACAAAAGCCAATGGCTGAGTAAAAATCGTACAAGAGTTCTAATTTCCCTGTATAGGCTGTTTCTTCCTCTAATTCACGCAGGGCTGCTGTAACAGGGTCTGTATTTTCTCCTACTTCCAATTTTCCAGCTGGAATTTCGTAAGAGACAGCCTCGATGGCTTTGCGGTACTGCTTGACCAAGATGAGTTTCTGTTCATCCGTTACTGCTAAAACACAAACAGCCCCATTGTGGAAAATCAAATCCCGTTGGGCAGTTCCTTTACCTTCTGGTAATTCAACCTGCTCTTGGACTAGTTTAAATATTGGTCCTTGATAGATTTCTTTTCGGCTAAGTGTTTTTTCTTCAAATTCCATGATAGGCTCCTACTGATTCTTAGGATGATGAGGAAGGCGAGTTGCATATTCGTCTTTATTGACCTGACGACCACGACCAATAGCAATAGCATCCGCTGGCACGTCTTTAGTAATAGTTGAACCAGCTCCAACGAGGGAATTGTCACCAAGTTCAACTGGCGCAATAATGGTTGAATTCGAACCAACAAAGACATTGTTACCAATGACTGTCTTGTATTTGTTTTTGCCGTCATAGTTGACTGTAATAGTTCCAGCACCAAAGTTAACATGGCTACCCACCTCACAGTTTCCGATATAAGTCAAATGACCAGCCTTAGTATTCTCGCCGATAGAAGACCCTTTCACCTCAACAAAGTTTCCAATATGAACTTGGGCACCCAGACTTGAACCTGGACGAATGTGGGCATAAGGACCGACTGTCACACCGTCTGCAACACTACTTTCCTCAATCATAGAATTGGTAATAATCGCTCCTGCTCCAATAGTGCTGTCCACTACATAAGTACCATTTGTCAAAACAGTCTCAGCACCAATTTTCGTTTGCCCCTTCAAGGTAACATTGGCTTCGATTTGAACTTCAGGAGCAATCTCAACATCAATATCGATATAAGTTGCTTCTGGATTTACAAAGCTAACACCATTGACCATGTGTTGACGATTGATACGACGACGCATAACCGACTCAGCAGTCGCAAGAGCCACACGGTCATTTACACCAAGACTCTCATCAAAATCTTTCAAAGTATAAGCACCAACTTTTTCACCAGCTTCACGGAAAATGCCAATGACATCTGTAATATAGTATTCTCCTTGAGCATTGTTGGTGTTGATATTTTTCAAAGCCTCAAACAAACGCTCGTTGTCAAAGACATATGTTCCAGTATTGATTTCCTTGATTTGCTTTTCAAAATCTGTGGCATCCTTCTGCTCAACAATCCGAAGAACCTCAGCATTGTCATTACGAACAATTCTTCCATAGCCGAAAGGATTATCCGTTTCAGCAGTCAAGATAGTGGCCACATTTTTATGATTGATGTGGAAATCAATCAAGTTTTTCAAGCTTTCACCAGTAATTAAAGGAGTATCTCCTGCGATAACCAAGGTATGACCTGACAAACCTTCTAAGATAGGCTCTGTCATCATAACCGCATGACCCGTTCCTAACTGTTCAGATTGAGTCACAAATTCTGTCTGTCCAGCCAAGACCTGCTCAACCAATTCTGCCTTGTGTCCGACAACTGTTACTGTCTTTTCAGGTTGGATAGCTCCCACACTACGGAAAACATGTTCCAACATAGAAATACCCGCAACCTTGTGCAAAACTTTTGGCAAATCAGATTTCATGCGAGTCCCTTTACCCGCTGCTAAAATAATGGCATAATTTGACATAATCTTCTCTTTTCTCTAGAAATTCCCTTTTATTATACCATATTTCAAATCATTCCGCGCTCTTGAATGAAAAAATGCTCTAAAGTCCTTTCTTGACCCATTTTTTGAGTATTTTTTTTGATTTTTTCCCATTTTTAAGGTAAAATTATGAGATATGAGAAAGAAAATTAATCCGCTTATTTTATTTGTTTTTTTTGGGATTATGATTTTCATTTTAATCCTGAATCGCCCTCGTTTTGAGGACCATCCTGTAAAAACAAAGTCAAATATCGCGCAAGTAGAAACACAAGCGCTACACAATATAGATAAACCGGTAATTGATGTTTCTGGTTGGCAGCGTCCTGAGGAAATTAATTACGATACTCTGTCCCAAAACATTTCTGGAGCTATTGTTCGCGTCCATAGTGGTGCTCAAACGTCCAAAGAGAACGATGCAGCCTTTGTTAATGGGGTAGATAAGGCCTTTAAAACCCATATCACGGAGTTTCAAAAACGAAATGTCCCAGTTGGTGTCTATGCTTATTTAGCTGGAAAAAGTGTCCAAGAAATGGAAAAAGCCGCTGAAGTTTTTTATAACGCTTCATCTCCATACAGCCCTAGCTACTATTGGCTAGACGTGGAAGACAAAACCATGTCCAATATGAACGAAGGTGTTGAAGCCTTTCGAGCAAAACTAGAATCACTAGGTGCTAAAAATATCGGAATCTACGTTGGGGTTTACTTCATCGAAGAACACAGTATTGATACAGACAAGTTTACGTCTGTTTGGATTCCTTCCTATGGTTCTGACTCAGGATTTTACGAAGCTACTCCTAAGACTGATTTAGATTACGACATTCATCAGTACACTTCTAAAGGAAAAATTGCTGGCTTTGATCACGATTTGGATATCAACGTCATCTCTTCCTTAAAAAACAAAGAAGAAACCTTTAGAAAACTCTTTTTAAAACCTTAAAAGCATTTGTTTATCATTTGCTTTTTCTTTTTATTATAGATTGTGATACAATATAGTAAGGATTTTTTGAAATAGAAATAGTTGGAGGAACAATATGCTCTCATGGTTAGCGCGCATTATTAAAGGGATTGTCATTGCTCTTGGATTTATCTTACCGGGAATTTCCGGAGGAGTTCTAGCAGCAATCTTAGGAATTTATGAACGAATGATTAGTTTTCTGGCCCATCCCTTTAAAGACTTTAAAGAAAATGTTTTGTACTTTATTCCAGTTGCCATCGGTATGCTTCTGGGAATCGGCTTATTTTCTTACCCGATTGAATACCTACTTGAAAATTATCAGGTCTTTGTCTTATGGAGCTTTGCGGGCGCCATCATTGGTACAGTTCCTAGCCTCCTCAAAGAATCAACTCGAGAATCTGACCGAGACAAGATTGATTTGGCTTGGTTCTGGACAACCTTTATCATTTCTGGTTTAGGACTCTATGCCTTAAATTTTGTCGTTGGAACCTTGAGCGCCAGCTTTCTTAATTTCGTCCTAGCTGGTGCACTGCTGGCTCTTGGCGTATTGGTTCCTGGACTCAGTCCATCAAATCTACTTTTGATTTTGGGCCTCTATGCTCCTATGTTGACTGGTTTTAAAACCTTTGACCTCTTGGGAACCTTCTTCCCGATTGGAATTGGTGCAGGTGCAACTCTCATCATTTTTTCAAAATTGATGGATTATGCCTTAAACAACTACCACTCACGCGTCTATCATTTCATCATCGGTATCGTCCTTTCAAGTACCTTTTTGATCTTGATTCCAAATGCAGGAAACGCTGAGAGTATCCAATACACAGGCCTTTCACTTGTTGGGTATGTTATCATCGCCTTCTTCTTTGCACTGGGAATCTGGCTTGGTATTTGGATGAGCCAATTGGAGGATAAGTATAAATAATGGCAAAAAAAGTTAAAATCAAAAAAACATTGGTAGAACAAATCCTGTCTAAAGCAGGTATCCAACATCAGGGGATTCAAATCAATGCCCTGGAAGGAGAACTTCCGCAAGGCTATGAACGAGACCAAATTTTCAAAACCTTGGCTCTTTTGGGAGACAAGACAGGACCGATTATCGGAATTGTCCCTATCACCCAACACTTGTCTGAAAAGAAACTAGCCAAAATTTCTGGCAATAAAAAAGTGAGCATGATTCCACAAAAGGACTTGGAAAAGACAACAGGTTATATTCATGGAGCCAATAATCCTGTCGGAATTCGTCAGAAACACAATTATCCCATTTTTATCGATAAAATTGCTCTAAACTTGGATCAAATGATTGTCTCCGCTGGGGAAGTTGGTCACAGCATTATCATCGCTCCACAAGACTTGGCTAGCTTTATAAAAGCTGACTTTGTAGATATCTTGGAGGGCAACTAAGAATGAAACTCTACTTTGTCCGCCACGGTCGTACCCTCTGGAACCAAGAAGGTCGCTTTCAAGGTGCTAGTGGAGATTCCCCACTTCTTCCTGAATCCATTGAAACCCTAAAACAACTAGGCCAGTATCTCAAGGATATTCCTTTTGATCAAATTTATTCAAGTGATTTACCTCGAGCAGTCAGATCTGCCGAGATTATCCAAAGTCAACTCCAGACACCCTGTCCTTTAGAAAGCGTTCCTAATCTCCGTGAATGGCAGCTAGGGAAGTTGGAAGGTTTGAAAATTGCAACCTTGGAAGCTATTTACCCGCAACAAATCAAAGCTTTCCGATCTAATCTTGCTCAATTTGACACTCAAATGTTTGGAGCCGAATCCCTCTATAGCACCACGCAACGGACCATCCAATTTATCAAATCATTAAAAGATAGTCCAGCTGAGCGTATTCTAATTGTCGGTCACGGCGCCAATCTTACTGCTAGTCTTCGTACTCTTCTAGGATATCAAGAACCACTTCTTCGTAAAGATGGCGGTCTAGCAAATGCCAGCCTGACCATTCTAGAAACCCATGATTTTGAAACATTTACTCTCGATACTTGGAATGATACTTCCTATCAATAATAGAACTTGATTTTAGCGTCAAGTTCTTTTTAGTTTTTAAAGATTATCCGTGAATTTCTTGCTTATTTATGATAAAATGGGAGTATCGCAAAAAATGACTCATCGTATTCAATTTTGAGTAAAACTAGGAGGATCCCATGTCAACAGAACATATGGAAGAACTAAATGACCAGCAGATCGTTCGCCGTGAAAAAATGGCTGCGCTCCGTGAACAAGGAATTGATCCCTTCGGAAAACGTTTTGAACGCACTGCAAATTCACAAGAATTAAAAGATAAATATGCTGACCTCGATAAAGAACAATTACATGATAAAAACGAAACAGCTACTATCGCAGGACGCTTGGTAACCAAACGTGGTAAAGGTAAAGTAGGTTTTGCCCACCTTCAAGACCGCGAAGGTCAAATCCAGATCTACGTTCGTAAGGATGCTGTCGGTGAAGAAAACTATGAAATCTTCAAAAAAGCAGACCTTGGTGACTTCCTTGGTGTCGAAGGTGAAGTGATGCGTACTGATATGGGAGAACTCTCTATCAAGGCGACTCACATTACACACTTGTCTAAGGCCCTTCGCCCTCTGCCAGAAAAATTCCATGGTTTGACAGACGTTGAAACAATTTACCGTAAACGTTACCTTGACTTGATTTCTAACCGTGAAAGCTTTGAGCGCTTTGTCACTCGTTCAAAAATCATCTCTGAAATCCGTCGTTACCTTGACCAAAAAGGTTTCCTTGAAGTGGAAACACCTGTTCTTCACAATGAAGCTGGTGGTGCTGCTGCCCGTCCATTTATCACTCACCACAATGCCCAAAACATTGACATGGTGCTTCGTATCGCGACTGAGCTTCACTTGAAACGCCTTATCGTTGGTGGTATGGAACGTGTCTATGAAATTGGCCGTATCTTCCGTAACGAAGGAATGGACGCTACTCATAACCCTGAATTTACTTCTATCGAAGTCTACCAAGCTTATGCAGACTTCCAAGACATCATGGACTTAACTGAAGGCATTATCCAACACGCTGCTAAATCAGTCAAAGGTGATGGCCCAGTCAACTACCAAGGTACTGAAATCAAGATTAACGAACCATTTAAACGTGTTCACATGGTGGATGCTATCAAAGAAATTACTGGTGTCGATTTCTGGCAAGACATGACTTTGGAAGAAGCTAAAGCTATCGCTGCTGAGAAGAAAGTTCCAGTTGAGAAACACTACACTGAGGTTGGTCACATCATCAATGCTTTCTTTGAAGAGTTTGTTGAAGAAACCTTGATCCAACCAACCTTTGTCTATGGACATCCAGTAGCTGTATCTCCACTTGCTAAGAAGAATCCTGAAGACGAACGCTTTACTGACCGTTTCGAGCTCTTCATCATGACTAAGGAGTACGGGAACGCCTTTACTGAGTTGAACGACCCAATCGACCAACTTAGCCGTTTCGAAGCCCAAGCCAAAGCCAAAGAACTTGGTGATGATGAAGCAACAGGCATCGACTATGACTACATCGAGGCTCTTGAATACGGTATGCCACCAACAGGTGGTTTGGGAATTGGTATCGACCGTCTCTGCATGCTCCTCACTGATACAACTACTATCCGTGATGTATTGCTCTTCCCAACAATGAAATAATACTCTTCGAAAATCTCTTCAAACCACGTCAGCGTTGCCTTACCGTACTCAAGTACAGCCTGCGGCTAGCTTCCTAGTTTGCTCTTTGATTTTCATTGAGTATAAGCTCTTATCCTCTGGCTCTTGCCAGAGGTTTTTTGATGCAAAAAGAGACTGAGTAAAAACTCAATCTCTACTTTTCACTTCTTTAGTTGCTACATCTTCTCCAAACCATTTTTGGCTGATTTCCTGGAACTTCCCTTCTTGGTAAAGTTGAACAAAAGCTTGATTTAAAGCTTGTAGTAATCTTTTATCAGCTGGTCTAACTCCGACTGCAAAAGATTCACTTTCAAATCCAGCTGAAAAAACATTATAGTCATTTAATATCCCCTCAGACTGAAGATAATAATTGGCATACACTCGGTCAATCAACAAAGCATCAATCCGATCATTCTTCAAATCAATCAAGGCTTCATTGAAACTCTGATATTGATTGGCCTTCTGGTCTTTGACACGATTTTTCAGTAAATCTGGCTGGGCTTCGAAGTCTAAATAACCAGAGGAACCGGCTTGGGCACCCAAGGTCTTATCCTTCATATCCTCTACTGAATGAATTTGCTGGCTTTTCTTCGCAACCAGAACTTGCTGATTTTCCATATAAGGAATGCTAAAGGCAACCTTCTCTCGGCGTTCATCAGTGGCAGAATAGCCATTCCAGATGGCATCAATGGTCCCATTTTGCAGTTCCGTCTCCTTCATATCCCAGTCAATTGGCTGAAATTGAATCTTAAAACCTAATTTTTCAGAAACTGCTTGTGCTAAGTCAATATCAAAGCCCGTATATTGGCCATTCTTTTCCTCAAATCCCATGGGTACAAAGGTGTTGTCAAAACCAATGGTTATACTGCCTTGCTCTTGATACTTATTCCAGTTATCTTGCTTTGGATCACTAGCCTTCTGAGTACAAGCTGTTAAAAAGAGGGTCAGGAGTGAAACCAATACTAAAGCAATTTTCTTATTAGTCATTGGCACCTCCTACTTGGGCTCAACCTTGAGAATCTGATCTGCGATATTTTCAGCAAACTGTAAATCGTGGGTAACCACAATCTGCGTCATCCCAAGTTCCCTATTTTGTAAGATCAGTTTTTCCACTTCCAAGCGCAATTCTGGATCTAGGGCAGAAGTTGGTTCATCGTAGCCAATGATTTCTGGGTCAATCATCATAGCACGCGCCAAAGCCACCCGTTGCTTTTGTCCACCTGATAATGAGAATGGATAGGCATCTGCGTGTCCTCCTAGTCCTAACTGTTCCAAGAGTCCACTCGCCTTCTTCTCAGCTTCTTCCTGCTTCATCCCCATGGTCTTCACAGGCGATAAAGTCAAATTTTCCAGAACTGATAAATGAGGGAACAGTTGAAAATCTTGGAATACAAATCCCAGTAGATTGCGCTTCTGCAATTCATCCAGCTCTAAAGGTTGTCCATTATAAAAGATTTGCCCTGAATCAATGGTTTCAAGACCCGCAAGCATACGTAAGAGAGTTGTCTTACCTCCACCAGAAGGTCCAACGATAGCCAAGATTTGCTTTTCAGGAATTCTTAAACTGAAATTGGACAAAATTTGCTTTTCACCAAATCTCTTATTGATATTTCGTAATTCTAACATGGTAGCCTCCTATCTATAGTAACTGTACTTCTTCTCAACTTTTTTGGCAAGAATGGTCACAATCCCAATCAAAATCAAGTAAATAGCACCTGCCAAGAACATGGGAACCAGGCTAGCGTCACGGTTGGCAGCTGTTCGACTAGCCAAGATGAGGTCTGAAATTCCTAGAGCATAGACCAGAGAAGTATCCTTGACCAAACTCATAACCTCATTAAAAACACTAGGAAGAACAATCTTGGTCACTTGGGGCAAAATAATATAGCGCACTGTGTCAAAGGGACTAAACTTCAAGACCTTGGCAGCCTCATATTGACCTTTAGGAATGGTATCAATCCCCCCACGGAAGATTTCAGCAAAGTAAGCCGCATAATTCAGAACAAAGGCAATAATGGCCGCAGGAAGGCGGTCTAAACGGATCCCAATACTTGGGAGCACATAATAAATAAAAATCAATTGCAAAAGCAAAGGTGTACCCCGCATGATCCAAATATAAATGTTAATCAGATGATGGAGGAGCTTCCAATGGACTTGCAAGGCAAAGGCAATTAAAACGCCCAAGGGAATAGAAAAAATCAAGACCAGTGCAAAAACCTGTAAAGTCATGCTTGCACCGCTCAATAAACTCGGTAATATCTCAAACAAATAAGACATACTGACACCTCCTAAAAATAATTGTTCCTATTATAGCATAAATAAACTAAATAACCAACTATTTTTGTAAAAAAATTCTTTTTAATAGAAAAAATACTGCTTCTTGAAGCTAGAATAGGACAACACGACTTATAAAGCCTTGTTAGAAATTTGATTTGAATTCCCTAGTCTATTTGTTTATATTCTATTTCAATATATTATAATTTATAAGTAAAAAGAAAGGACAAATTTTGCCCTTTCTCGATCTTAGCTTCTATTTGTTACAGTTAACTTGACTAATGATTGGAGTTTTATCTTATGTATTTAAGATGGATTGTCTTTTTTAGTTCGTGCCAATCTCAGAGCACGATTTGGATTGAGACGATTAAATAGTTCTTCCAATTTCTTTTCATTCCAAACGTCTGCGGCGGAAACAAAATTGCCATCCGCATCTCGGAAAGATATCGGTTTATCTCCCATACCAGTCTCCTAGTCTACAAATTCAAACTCAAATTTACCAATGCGAACCAAGTCCCCATCCTTAGCACCACGCGCACGAAGGGCTTCATCAACCCCCATACCACGAAGCTGGCGGGCAAATTTCATGACTGATTCGTCACGATCAAAGTTGGTCATATTAAAGAGTTTCATGAGTTTTTCACCAGAAAGCACCCATGTCGCATCGTCATCACGACTAATTTCAAAGGCTTTTTCTTCCTCGTCAAAGCCGTAGTATGCTTCTTCTTCCATATCTGACTCGTCATAGAGCAAGAATTCTGGTGTCTTGTCTAATAATTCAGCTGTAGCATCCAATAGCGTTGCCAGACCTTGCTTGGTCAAACCAGAAATTGGGAAGATAGCTGGTAACTCTTCAAATTCATCATAGTTTTCAGCTAATTTCTTCTTGAATTCTTCAAGATTTTCCTGACTTTCAGGCATATCCATCTTATTGGCTACAATAATCTGTGGACGCTCCATGAGACGAAGATTATACGACTCCAGCTCTTTATTGATCGCTAGGTAGTCCTCATAAGGATCACGACCTTCGCTAGCTGACATATCAATGATATGGAGGATGACACGTGTACGTTCAATGTGACGGAGGAACTGAGTTCCCAAACCGACACCCTGACTAGCCCCTTCAATCAAACCTGGCAGATCGGCTACTGCAAAGGATTCACCTGATTGGGTACGAACCATTCCTAGATTTGGCACAATTGTCGTAAAGTGGTAGGCGCCAATTTTAGGTTTAGCTGAGGTAATAACACTTAAAAGTGTTGATTTCCCTACTGATGGGAATCCTACTAAACCTACGTCTGCCAAGATTTTTAGTTCCAATTGTAACTCACGTTCCTGACCTGGTTCTCCATTTTCAGAGATTTCCGGTGCAGGATTTTTTGGTGTTGCGAAACGAATATTTCCACGTCCACCACGACCACCGTGAGCAACGATAAATTCTTGACCATGTTCAATCAAATCTGTCAAAACCTTGCCAGTCTCTGCATCACGAACAGTCGTACCTTGTGGTACTCGAACTCTAAGATCCTCAGCACCACGACCATGCATCCCTTTGGTCATCCCTTTTTCCCCAGAATCAGCCTTGAAATGGCGATTGTAGCGGAAATCCATCAAGGTCCGTAGTCCTTCGTCTACAACGAAGACCACATTTCCTCCACGACCACCATCACCACCCCAAGGACCACCATTAGGGACATATTTTTCACGGCGAAAGGCAACCATGCCATCACCACCATTACCAGCCTTGACCTTGATCTTGGCTGTATCTAAAAACATACTCATTTTTTCTTCTCACTTTAAAAAAGGGCTGGGAAATCCCAGTCACTAAATTTTCTTGAATCTATTTCATAGATTACTGAGGGCACCAATTGCAGTTGCAAAAATTCCCAATAAACTTGCTACTAGCATGATAATCACGATAAACAAGGTTATTTTCTCAAACATAGTTTTTTTACGATTTCCATTATCTCCAAATGCCATTTTTCTCTCCTTCGTTACATTCTATTTTCTATTATCTTAGCATGAATTGAGCTAGTTTTCAATAGTCACTTGCTACTGGTGCGATAATCCATAAAATGATATAAGCTACAATTCCCGCTCCGTAACCAAAAGCAAGAACACCCCATATTACGCGAACAATAGTAGGATCCATATCAAAATAATGGGCTACCCCAGCACAAACACCCGCAATCTTTTTATCACGCCCACTTCTCATTAATTGTTTTTTCATAGCTGTTCCTCTTTCTATTCTTCACTGTCTTTCCAATAATCTCTGATGCTGATTAACTGTGTTTTTGAAGCCCTCAGCATGCGTCTAGAGCCTTTTACGGGTACAGCAACCACCTGTTGCGGTAGATACAAAACTGTTTTAAAAATACGCTGACTGACCGTGTCATCTTTTGCTAAATCTTTCTGGAAGTTATTTGAAATAATGGCATCCAGATAAAACTCATGCACTCGTTTCCCAAAGTTCTCAGCTGAAATCTCGTACAACTTCTCTGATAAGGTATGCTCATTCATGTCTGGTGTTGCAATCAGGGCCTCCAGAATAGCTCCAGCCAAATCATGTTCACCGTAATATAAGGTTCCAAACATTTTATCACTGATAAGATTGTCCAGATAAGGATTTCCATGAGCAATGACAGGCGTCCCACTAGCTAAGCTTTCCAAGTAGGTCAAACCTTGCGTTTCACTCGTCGATGCCGAGATGAAGAAATCCGCCGCCTTGTAATAAAGAGCTGTCTCACTAGGAGCAATCATTCCTGTAAAGATGACGGAGTCTTGAATCTCTAGTTTCTGGGCTTGCTCTTTGAGGTCATCCAGATAAGGACCATCCCCAGCTACCACCAGTTTAACCTTGTCTTCTTCTTTCAGAACTTCTGCAAAGGCTGCTAATACTGCTTGAATATTTTTTTCATAGGAAATTCTGGAAAGGCTAAGCAACATCTTTTCATTATCTTGAATCCCTAGTTTACTACGCAGTTCTTTCAAATTTTCCTGCTTGATTTCCGGACGCTCAAACTTAGCTAATTCAATCCCTGTTGGAATGACTCGTTTTTCAACCTTGACCTTATAGTCAGATAGTAAATCACGGACAATCTCACTCGGGCAAATAACCCCATCCACATCATGCAGGAAACCTCTGACCAGATACTTGACCATGCTAGGACGAATCAGCAAACCCTTAGCAATATAATGAACATAGTCTTCGTACTGGGTGTGATAGGTATGGATGACTGGAATCTTCAATTCACGCGCAATCCAAATCCCCAACAAGCCAAGAGAAAATTCTGTCTGAGTATGGATAATATCCAGTTGATATTGTTTAGCAATTTCAAGCGCCTTGCTGAAGCCTCGATAGGCAAAGCGGCGATCCTTAAAAGCAAAAAAGGGAACACTTGGAATACGGATAATTTGCCAATCTTCGTAGCGATTGACATCCTTATCTGTCGTCGTAAAGATAAAAACAGCATGCCCCTGCTTTTCAAGTTCTGTTTTCAAGGTTCGAATACTGGTCGCAACACCAGAAACCTGAGGAAAATAGGTATCTGTAAATAAACCAATTCGCATAGATTACCTCACTTTTTACTTTCTCCCTAAAGCGGCTTGTTTCTCATAAAAGTCCAACCAGATTTGCAACAGATGCTCTTCAGAATACTCTCTAGAAATATTCTTAGCCTTTTCTTTCAAATCTTTTAAGGTAGCAGGATTTGCTTGATATTCCAAAATAGCCTCTTTCATCTCTTCTCTATCTGCTGTCGCCCGATAATTGCCCTCCAAAATTACCTTATAAAGATCTAAATCACGCAACATAATAGGAGCTTCACAACTGGCAGCCTCTAAAATCGTCATCGGAAAGAGCTCATTGTAACTAGGCAACAAGAAAAGATTCGCTAGGGCATACAATTCGCGCATCCGCTCTGGCGATACAATACCTGGAAAAATCAAATTTTTAGGGGGATTCTCCATGATTTTCTTGTAGCGTTCATAACCATCTGTCATACCACCAAAAGAGAAACCACCAGCCCAGATAAAGGTAATCTGAGGCAATTCCTCAGCCAGACGGATAAAGTCATCAATCCCTTTACGTTTCTGAACTTGACCAGCACCTACTACGATAAACTGATTGTCACTAAGACCTAGCTCTGTTCGCAGTCTGACTACCTCTTCTTGTGGAAGGGGATGCCATTTTTCCTTATTGACAAAGTTAGGAATATAGGTCACTTTTTCACGTGGAATACCAGCTGCCACCAAATCCTCGATAAACATCGGATTGACCACAACCAAGTGCTCCATCCGGTTGTAAAAAGAAAATACATAGCGTTTCACAATTCCCTTTAAGAAAAATGGAATTTTCAAACTTCCCTCAAGTGTATCAGGTAAGAAATGCACATATCCAATTTTCCTCCCTGATCGTTTCTTTTGGAATGTTGATAAATAATAGGGGAAATCAATTGTATGAAAGTGAGTCACATCTGCCTCTATTGGAAGATTTTCTGTAACAATCAATTGGTCCTTGGCATCACGGTGAAGAAGACGAACTAATTCACGGTAAGCACCTGAAACTCCTTGTCCTGCTACTTTCTCACTTGAACTCAACATATTGATGCGTAATTTCTTTTTTTCCATAACTACTATTATATCATTTTCTTTGAATAAAATCAGCAAAAGAAAGGAGAGACTAGAGGAAAAGAAGGGGAATTTTCCTCACTTTTCCAAGGGTCTCTCACATGCTTTTATATGTTTATTTAATTCCTAGGGCAATGCGTGCATAGCGACTCATTTTTTCAACAGTCCAGGCTGGATACCAAACTAATTTGACCTCAGTATCCGTTACTTCTGGAACCTCTGTCATGGCATCATAAATCTGGTCTGTCAAAAGGTCTGCCAAGGGACAACCCATAGTTGTCAACGTCATATCAATCTCTGTTTGCCCTGTGTCGCCGTCAAAACGAATCTCATAAATCAAACCAAGATTGACAATATCGATTCCCAACTCAGGGTCGATGACTTCTTCCAAGGCTGTTAAAATTCGTGTTTTGATGTTTTCAATTTGCTCTTCTGTATAAGCCATATTCATCCTCACTCTTAGTCTTCAATAAAATCACGAAGCGGTTTGCTGCGACTTGGTTGACGTAGTTTTCTCAAAGCCTTGGCTTCAATCTGACGGATACGCTCGCGAGTTACGTTAAAGACTTTACCCACATCTTCAAGAGTACGCATTTTTCCATCATCAAGTCCAAAACGGAGACGTAGAACATTTTCTTCACGGTCTGTAAGAGTATCCAAGACCTCATCCAACTGCTCACGCAAGACGATACGAGTTGTATAGTCCACTGGATTTTCAATCACTTCATCTTCGATAAAGTCCCCAAGGTGGCTATCATCCTCTTCACCGATAGGAGTTTCAAGGGATACCGGTTCTTGAGCAATCTTCAAGATTTCACGAACCTTGTCAGGGGTCATATCCATACGTTCAGCGATTTGTTCTGGTGTTGGATCTTGTCCCAATTCTTGAAGGAGATTCCGCTGTTCACGAACCAATTTATTGATGGTTTCAACCATGTGAACTGGGATACGAATAGTACGAGCTTGGTCCGCAATAGCACGAGTGATAGCCTGACGAATCCACCAAGTTGCGTAAGTTGAAAACTTGAACCCTTTAGAATAGTCAAACTTGTCAACCGCCTTCATCAAGCCCATATTTCCTTCTTGAATCAAGTCAAGGAACTGCATACCACGGCCGACATAGCGTTTGGCAATAGAAACAACCAAACGAAGGTTGGCTTCCGCAAGACGTTGTTTAGCTTCGATATCACCAGCTTCAACTGCTAGTGCCAATTCTTTTTCCTCTTCATTGGTCAAGAGAGGAACGACCCCGATTTCTTTCAAGTACATACGGACAGGGTCATTAACCTTAGCCGAAGTTGACCCAATTAAGTCCTCATCACTAAGTTCTGGTTCTTCTTCAGCACTAAGAACACGCGCACTTGGATTTCCTTCGTTATCTGTGATAGAAATTCCTGCATCTTGAATCCGTTGCAAGAGATCTTCAATCCCATCAGCGTCCAAAGTAAAAGGAACGACAAGACTAGCATTGATTTCATCATCTGTTGCTGTCCCTTTTTGCTTATGATTACGGATAAATTCTGCTACTTGTACGTCAAATGTTGTTACTTCTTTTTGTTTTGTTACCATTATTACTCCATTCTTCTCTTTTGTGAAATTAAACGTTCCAATTCTTCTAAGGCTGTGTCGGTATCTCCTACATGACTAGCTTCCTGCACCTTCTTTTTGATTCTCATATTGTCCTGATTCAAGAGAGCCTTGTTTCGAGTAATTTCTACTTCACTAAGTTCCTGAGGTGATATCTCAGCAGGCAAATCCTGAGCTAAGACTTGGTACCAAGCTCTTTCAACTTCCTCTGTCTGTTCTGCTAGAACTTCTGGAGGAAGATTGCCATACTGGCCAAGCAAGTCATATAGGACCTGAAATTCAGGTGTATCAAATGTAAAATCTTCTCGTAAACGGTAATCGTTCAAAACAAGAGGGGATTCCATCATTCGATAAAGTAGATGGGCTTCTGCCCTCATAATAGCCGATAACTGCTTGGTGACAGGCATAGTGATTTGCGTCGGTCTGGAAATCCCTTCCATGCGATTCTGCCTTTGTGCCTGTCGACTCTCATTAACAATCTGCTCAATCTGGGCATAATCAAAAGATGCCAGACTGTCAGCTAAAATATGAATATAGCTGTTTTGAGCAGTGATAGACTTTTCTTGAACAATCAAAGGAGCTATTTTTTCAATAAACTCAATCTGTGCCTGCAGATTTTCACTATTTTCAGGCTTGTACTGATGAATGTAAAACTCAATCGGACTAATACGAGTTTTCGTTAATAGATAGGCCAAGTCTTCTGGTCCATTTTTTTGTAGATACTCATCCGGATCCAAATTATCAGGCATGCTAACGATCTGCACAGGCATATCACCAATTTCGTCCAGCGCTTTCAAAGTCGCAGCTTGCCCAGCCTTATCGCCATCGTAAACAAGAACTAACTTCTTGGTTAACCTTTTCAGATGCTCAACATGCTCACGACTTAAGGCTGTTCCCATAGATGCGACAGCGTTTTCGATTCCAGCCCGATAGGCTGCAATGACATCCATGAATCCTTCCATCAGGTAAATCTCACTGGCTTTACCAGAAGATTTTTTTGCCCTATCCATATGATATAATTCGTAACTTTTGTTAAAAATTGCAGTCGATCGGCTATTTTTATACTTAGAAGTTTGTGAATCCGTTTTCTGCCAGATACGACCTGAGAAGGCAATGACCTTTCCTCGGTCATTTGTCAGGGGAAACATAATGCGATTGTGAAAGGTGTCTACAAATTGATTGGCATCCGAGAGATAAAACAGTCCTGAATCTAGGAAATCCTCATCACGATACTGACCAGACAAACGTTGATAGAGATAGTTTCGTTCTGGAGGTGCCAAACCAATCCGAAAATGCTTGAGCACTTCATCTGTCAAACCACGCTGATAGAGGTAATTTCTGGCCTCCTCCCCCATGGTCGTTGTCATGAGAATAGCATGATAAAATTTAGCCGCATCTTCGTGCATATCATAAAGAGATTGGTGAGGCGAGGCTGGCTTCTGTTCACTATAAAGCGGTTTTTCCACCTCTATCCCGACACGCTGACCTAAGATTTGGACAGCCTCCATAAAGGGAACACCTTGGTACTCCTCGATGAACTTAAAGACATCACCTGAGCGACCACAACCAAAACAGTGGTAAAACTGCTTGTCCTCTACAACGTTGAAAGAAGGTGTTTTTTCACCATGAAAAGGACAGAGCCCTAGATAGTTCCGTCCTGCCTTTTGTAAAGAAATCACATCTCCTATGACTTCCACAATGTTGGCATTGTTTTTGATTTCTTCAATGACTTGTTTGTCAACCATACACAATACCTCCATGTTATCATAGTTTACTTTATATAGTATACTTTATTTCAGAAAAAAAGTAAACCATTTCACTCATTTTCCCTACTTTATTCAAAGAGCTGATAATAATCAGAGATTTTCATTTTTGCTTTTTCTTCTTGGTTCAAATCTTGGATAATTCGTCCTTCTTTCATGACAATTAAGCGATTGCCATACTTAAGAGCATCTTCCATGTGGTGAGTAATCATAAGTGCTGTCAACTGATCCTTCTTAACAAATTCATCCGTCAATTCCATGAGGGCAACACTTGTCTTTGGATCAAGAGCTGCAGTATGCTCGTCTAACAAGAGTAATTCAGGACGCTTCAAGGTTGCCATCAAGAGACTCAAAGCCTGTCTTTGTCCACCTGATAAGAACTCAATCGGTGTATTCAAGTGTTTCTCAAGACCATTTCCTACTTTTTCAATGGTTGCCTGAAACTCATCCTTATAGCTAGCCAAACGTCTTGGTAACAATCCCCTCTTTTCACCACGAAACTTGGCAATCAAGAGATTCTCTGCCACTGTCATACGAGGAGCTGTCCCCATCTTTGGATCTTGGAAGACACGAGACAGATACTTAGCCCGCTTTTCTGGTGAAAACTTAGTAACATCTTCACCCAAAATACGGATGGTTCCACTGGTTAAGGATAAGGTTCCTGCAATAGTGTTAAAGAGGGTTGATTTCCCAGCACCATTTCCACCCAAAATCGTGATAAAGTCCTGTTCAAAAATTTCTAAGGAAACATCATTTAAAATAATCTTTTCTTCATCAAAGCCATTTTTAACGACTTTGGTTGCATTTTTTAATTCTACAATTGCTGTCATTTGCTTAATTTGGCTCCTTTCAAGATTGTTTGCTTAAATGTTGGAATCATGAGGCAGACTGCTAAAATCACGGCGCTGTACAAACGAAGGTAACTTGTATTAAAGCCAAGCGCAATAACTGCCCACACTAAGAATTGATAAGCGATAGAACCTACAACGATGGTAACCAGACGTTCTGCCAGGCTCAAACTCTTGAAGATGACTTCTCCAATAATCAAACTTGCAAGACCTACAACGATAACCCCAATTCCTCGAGATACATCGGCATACCCTTCTTGCTGGGCAATGAGAGCTCCTGCAAGGGCAATCACACCATTTGATAAGACCAATCCCATGAGCTCCATGCGTCCAGTATGAATCCCGAAACTTCTAGCCATATCAGGATTGTCACCTGTAGCAATATAGGCTTGTCCGAGTTTGGTATCCAAGAAAAAGAGCATGAGAACAATAACAATACTGACAAAGATGAGACCTGTCAAGAGTTGATTCAAGTCTGAATCAAAAGGCAAAACATCCTGAATTTGCTTGGTTCCAAGCAGGCCTAAATTGGCACGTCCCATAATCAAGAGCATGATAGAGTGACAGGAAGTCATCACCAAAATCCCTGAGAGCAAGGTTGGAATCTTCCCTTTTGTATAAAGAAGGCCTGCTGCCATACCAGCCAAACAACCTGCTCCTACAGCAACAAGTGTTGCTAAAAAGGGATTCACGCCTTTGGTTATCAAAGTGACAGCAACAGCTCCCCCAAGAGGGAAGGAACCTTCTGTCGTCATATCTGGAAAGTTTAAAATCCTAAATGTCATAAAGATTCCCAGACCTAGAATAGCCCAGACAAATCCTTGAGAAATAATAGATAATATCATCTGTTTCTTAACCTTTTCTATATGATTTCTATTGTAAAAAATTGGAGGAGATGTCCCCAACTCCTCCATTACAGATTATTCGATCACTTGTCCTGCTTCTTTTAGAACAGATTCAGGAATCGTAATACCTAGCTCTTGTGCCAATTTTTTGTTAATTACTGACTTACCAGTTGAAAATACATTGACTGGAGTATCAGCTGGTTTTGCACCTTTCAAAACTTGAGCAATCATTTTACCAGTTGCCACACCAAGGTCATGTTGGTCAACTACAACTGATGCCAAACCACCTGCTTCTACCATGGCAGTTGCGCTTGGGTAGATTGGTTTTTTAGCTGATTGGTTGCTTGATACAACTGTTGAAAATGCAGATGCAATGGTGTTATCGATTGGAACCCAGATAGCATCGACCTTGCTAGTCATAACGTTAACTGTTGAAGCAATTTCATTTGTTGAAGGAACAGCAAATGTTTCAACTGTCAAACCTGCTTTTTCAGCAAAAGCCTTAAATTCTTCTACCTGAGTTTTGGAATTGTCTTCGCTACTTGAGTATAGGGCTCCGATTGTTTTCACATTTGGTGTCAAAGCTTTGATGAGTTCAACTTGTTGTTGAGCTGGATTGTGGTCAGATACCCCTGTAATGTTGCCACCTGGTTTTTTCAAATCTTTAACCAAGTTAGCACCGATTGGGTCTGTAATAGCAGCCATGATAACAGGTAGGTCTTTTGTTGCACTAGCCAACCCTTGAGCAGCTGGCGTTGCAATACCAACCACAAGGTCATTCCCATTTGCAACCAATTGTTTACTCATTGTCGCAACCTTACTTTGGTCACCTTCTGAGTTCATAAAGTCAATCTTCAACTGGTCATCTTTATAACCTTCTTCTGCAAGTCCATCTTGAATCCCTTTATAAATCAAGTCAAGAGATGGATGGCTCACAAACTGAAGGACACCAACTTTGGCAACTTTCTTCTCATTCTTAGCTTCTGGTTTATTCATTGAAGAGTAAATCAAGCTTCCTGCTACTAAGACTGCTAATGCAGCGATAATTCCAATTAAACGTTTATTTTTCATTCTATTTCTCCTTTTTTATTCCTTTAAAATACTTCACTTATCTAATACTCTTCGAAAATCTCTTCAAACCACGTCAGCGTCGCCTTA
>NZ_AEDV01000057.1 GCF_000148545.1 Streptococcus mitis SK597
ATTTTTGGTTCATTTTACTATACTAAAAATTAAAGAATTCCATGGCCTGTTTGAACAGTAAATCCGTATACTCTGGGTCTTCTTGGGCAATGGTTACCTGGTCTTGAATCATTTCCAAGTCATCTGTTATCATGCCATCTGCTCCTAACTGAACAGATTTATCAAAGGACTCTGAACTATTGATGGTCCAAACGTACAATTTCTGATCCGTATTCCAAAGCTTGTTGACAAAATTTTCATCTAAAGTTGAATACTCCATGGTGTAACCTGTAGCCTTGGTTCTTGGAAAGATACTATTGTAAGGTAGGATGAAATAGACTGGAATTTGAGAATCGTAGGCTAGCACCTGATCAATCACATGGTAGTCTAAAGATTGCATTTGATGACCATTCTGCTTAAGAACCGTTCCATATTTTTCCATAAAGCGTTTCATCATATCTGGACTATCTTTTCGACTGGTTTTAATTTCAATAAGAAGTTTCTGATGCAATTCATTGGCTTTGTTAAGGTAGTCATCAAAACTAGATACCTTAGTATGATAGCTATTTTCAAAAATATCAAGTTTGGTTAATTCATCCAAAGTTAGATCCTGAGGATTGGCATTAACTCCTGTCAGATTCTTGATATTGGCATCATGCATCATGACAAACTGGCCATCTTTTGTTTCCTGAACATCCGTCTCAACGAAATCTGGAGATAACTGAGCGGTTTTTTCTAGTGATTGGACGGTATTTTGAACACCATTTTTATCTGAAACACCGCGATGAGAGATAATTAAAGGTTTATGTGAAACTGGAGCTTCTAAATAAACATAACCCTCAAGAGCGAAAAAGATACAAGCACAGCCCATCACTCCCCCTCTCATCCAGTGGTCTTTCTTTCTCCTTGGTGTGATTTCTAGTTCCTCCCCTGTCAAAAAGGAAACAAACTTAATGAGAAAGTAAGTCAAGGCTATATAGTGGAAATTCTTAATCAAGACAAAGTTGATAATTCCCAGCACAAGAGATTCTTTATGGGTCAGACCATCCATCAGTACCTGACTTGCTAAGATTGGAATGAGGAGAAGAATGAAAAATAGATAGGTTTTGACGACAATCCAGAGCAAGTTCCAGATATAAAACCAAGATTGCTTTCTGGTCTTCACTAGACTGTATCTAACTGCTTCTTTGACTGTTTTCTTCTCAAATAAAAGCTGAGGTAGGGCAAACATGAAACGAACTGAAATGTAAAATAGAAGTAAAGCCAGAATAGTAACCACTATACCTACTAGCCAATACTTGTCTTCCACATAATCAACGATAAATTCCGGAATGACGATTTTATTGAGGTAATAAATCTTTAAAATCTTTCGAATCAATGGAAAGAGCATCATGACATAAAAGAAGATAAAGGCCATTTTTGAAATCGTCACTTGCTTCATAAACAAGAAACTTTGACGAAAGACCTTGCGACTGTACTCCAGCAGAGTTCTCCTTTCATGATAGAGGAGATGGCGAGCTCCGATAAAGAGAAGTCCTATCTGGTAATAGGCGACCAATAAATTAACAATCACCAGAATAAATAAAGCAAGACTAACAAAGGGAGAACCCTTTATAATGGCAAAAATATTGTTGTAGGAAAGAAAGAGATAGCCTGTCTGACGGAGTAAAAGTCCAGCAATCCAAGAATTAAGTGGTAACCAGACAAACTCAATCATCATGAATATCAAGAAAAAGAGAAAGAGAATTTTATCTAGATTAAAGTAGATTTTCCTAAAACCTAGATTTTTAGGTTTTTCAGGTTTCATAGGCACTCCTAGTCAAATAATTGAGACAAGTCCAAGCCACCAAAAGGATTGTTTGATAAGCTACTTTCTGTCTCTAACAATTCTCTAGCTTGATCTGACTCTAGGAAGGACTCGTAAACACGCGCCGTCATACGAGCATCCTCCAGGCTATTATGGGACTGACCTTGAAATCCAAGAAATGAGGCAACAGTTTGCAATTTGAGATTGGCAATACCATGTAAATCCGAACTGCGACGTTCAAAAGCTTCATCATACAAATCCACCTTATACTGCTGGCTGTAGTCTAAACCATGCTCTGCTAGAATAGGCAAATCACTTTTAACAGCATTGTATCCTACCATGGGTAAAGAACCCACAAACTCTTGGAAATCTTTGATAACTTTCTCCACTGGGGGAGCATCTTTTAAGGTCTCAGCTGTAATCCCTGTCAAACCATTGATAAAACTTTTTAAAGGTACATTGGTATGAACATAGGAATCATAGGCATCGATTTCCTGACCATCTCTAAAACGCACTGCCGATACTTGAATCAAGTGTGTTTGTCCTTCATGCTGATTAAATTCTAAGTCAAAAGCAATGTAATCTTCTAATCGTTCCATTTTCTACCTCTCCTATACTGTTATTTTATACTCTTCGAAAATCTCTTCAAACCG
>NZ_AEDV01000056.1 GCF_000148545.1 Streptococcus mitis SK597
AACGATAGTTTCGAATCACATACCTAATTTATACATGTGAAATAAGAACATCTTTCGTTTCACTTCCTACGACTTTTTAGATAAAGATAGCCAAAGAAGCTTTCATAGAGGGCAAAAAAGAGGAGGAAGGCATGAAGGAAGAAGGTCTCTGGCAAAATCAGAATAACAGGATCCTTGGCTGGGTCAAAAAGCCAGGTATCATCTCCCACAAAGAGAATTTGATGGAAAAGAGTAAAGAATTGGTCAAAACCAATCAACACTCCCCCAAGCCCAATCAGCAATGGCAAGACTACTAGAGCTAGGAGACTTTTACAAAAGAGAGACAAGAAGCCTTTTTTCACAATCCTATTGACAAAGAAATAGAAACTTGGCAATGTTACTAAAGTCACTAGCTGCACTAAGTGAAAGAGATTCTTGACCACTGCGAAATGGTGCAGACCAGCTGCTGACGAACGAAAATCTGGCATCTCTAGTACCTGACTAAATGGATTGGTCAGATAATTCATCAAGATATGAAAGTTGTACTGAATGGTTTCTGGTTTTAAATAGACCCGATCTGTTAAATTCAGCCACTGAATTTCCAGTGGATAAACAATCCAAGCCAGATAGATGGTCAGAAGAATTGAGAGGGAGAGGAGAAAGAGCATAGAGCCCCAAAAGGTTAATTTAGTTTTCATCAAAATCCCACTCCACAAGGCTAGAAACCACATGAGTCGGTGCGATTGGCAGGTCTGCCACTTCTTCTGCCTTGGTAAAACCTGTCGTCACCAAGAGCGTTGGAATGCCATTGTCAATCCCAGCCCGGATATCTGTCAGATAGTTGTCCCCAACCATAATTAATTCTTCGCGTTCCAAACCTAGGTGCTCAACCGCCTTGTCCATAATGATGGCATTTGGCTTTCCTATATAAACAGGCTTCACTCGTGTTGCCACTTCAAGAAGGGTAATCAGTGAACCAGCACCAGGCAAAAGCCCTCGTTCTGTCGGGATGTTGAGGTCAGGGTTGGTTCCGATAAAATGAGCACCCTTTTGGATAGCCAGAGTTGCTGTCGCAAATTTTTCATAGTCGACTTGCCAGTCCAATCCTACTACTACATAGGCAGGATTTTCCTTGTCTTCGACATAACCAGCCGCCTTGATGGCTTCCTTGAGCCCTGCTTCTCCGATGACATAGACCGTCTTTTCAAGACCCAAGTCATTCATATAGTCGATAGTGGCCAAAGTCGCTGTGTAGACAGTCGATAGGGGCGTATCGATATTAAAATTCTGAGCCAACATGTCCTGAACACTCTCAGGAGTGCGGGTTGTATTGTTGGTCACAAAAAGATAAGGAATCTCTCTTTTTTGTAACTCGTGAACAAAAGCCTCTCCTGCTGGAATTCTGTCTTTCCCCTTATAAATCGTTCCGTCTAAATCAATTAAATAGCCTTTATATTTCATCTATTTTTCCCTAATCCTTTTTTATTTCTTGCCAAGTGATGATAGCTTGGGCATTAGTAACCCCGTCACTTGTAATTTCATGCTTACTTTCCAGTCCAGCCCGTTCAACAGCCGATGTAATCACCCCACCTGGTCGAACTTCCTTGACATACTTGAGATTGATTTTCTTGGGAATATATTGGGTCAAAAAGTCCGCTCCCATGACCTCAAAAATCCAGTCCAAGTATTTACTGTTATTGACATGTCCATTCATATCCAAGTCGTAAAAACGGACATGGTAATCCTTGCTGATTGGCTCGTTCAATGACTCATACTTTGGCCCACGGATAAGCTTTTTATCAAAATCAGACTGGTAAGGAGCCACAATCTCAGGTTCAACAGCATGAACTTTTCGACTGTCGCGGTCCATGAGAACAAAGGTTGCCATCATGTGGATGAGTTCCTGACCTGCTTCATCATAAATGGTAAAGCGACGGTAACAAAAAAGTCGATTGTAGCTCAAAGCTTCCGTTTCAATGGTGATTTCTTCCGCAAAACGAGGCAAACGTGCCACCTCAATATCATAGTCTGTGATAATCCAGACCAGATTATAGTCTTCCAAAATGGCCTTATCACTAACTCCCAGCTCAATCGACTGCATCCCTGAAACTTGCAGAGACAACAAAATCACATCTGGAAGCTTGATATGACCATTCATATCAGCCATATCAAAAGGAATTTTCATTTTCATTTGATAAGTTAAGCCCATCATCCTACTCCAAAATAAATCGTTCTGCTACGGTGTCTCCTAAAAAGAGACCTCTTTTTGTCATGCGAACTCGGTCACCCTCTATTTGCATGAGACCTTGTTGAACCAAGTCTCTGACAATTTCTCCATAAAGTCCATCAAAAGACCGACCAAATTTTTCTTCAAATCGCGCCATAGAGACCCCTGATTTCTTGCGGAGGCCCAAGAACATTTCTTCTTCCATTTGCTCTTTTTGACTCAGGTGCTCTTCTGTGATGCGAGCATTGCCTTCCTCAACCGCACTGAGATAATGACGAATGGGACCATGGTTTTTATATCGAACACCATTGACATAGCCAGACGCCCCAGCACCGATGCCATAGTATTCAGCATTGTCCCAGTACATGAGATTGTGACGACTTTCAAAACCGGGTTTGGAGAAATTGGAAATCTCATAATGTTCAAAACCAACTCGCTCCAGCTCTGCAATGATGTACTCAAACATCTCCGCTTCTAGTTCCTCCTTAGGCAGAGGCAATTTCCCACGTCGCATGCGGTTCATAAAAACCGTATGATTTTCCAAAATCAAGCTATACAAACTCATATGGGGAATATCAAGTCCAATGGCCTTAGCCACATTTTCCTTGACCTGCTCCATGGTCTGACCAGGTAGCGCATAAATCAAATCAATGGAGATATTGTCAAAACCAGCCAGTTTCAGACGGTCGATATTTTCATAAATATCCTTCTCCAAATGACTGCGCCCAATCTTTTTCAGCATCTTATCATCAAAGGTCTGCACACCTAGCGAAACACGATTGACAGCTGAGTTCTTCAACACAGCTATCTTATCCGCATCCAAGTCACCTGGATTGGCTTCAATAGTCAACTCCTCCAAGACAGACAAGTCCAAGTTTTTAGTCAAGCCCTTCAATAACACTTCCAGTTGAGAAGCTGACAAAGCTGTCGGTGTGCCACCACCGATGTAGAGGGTTGACAACTTTTGAATATCATAAGAACGAAACTCTTCCAGCATATGCTCCAAATAGCTATCTACCGGCTGATTCTTGATGAAGACCTTTGAAAAGTCACAATAATAACAAATTTGAGTACAAAACGGGATGTGTACATAGGCTGACGTTGGTTTTTTCTGCATAGTACTTATTATACCACAAAAGCGAACAATACTTAGAATTCCGTTTAACAAAATCCTAGCATTGTTCGCTTTCTTTATCTAATCATTCTTTGTATTTTATGGATAACACAACTATCAGAATCAATCTAGTTCGTTGTTAAAATACAAAAGAATGAATGTTCATTTGACTAAATTTTTAGTCTTCTTTTTTCTTGCGAGCTACAAGTCCAAATCCACTCAATAGTCCAAGAAGTCCTAGAGAGGCAAGAGCAGCATTTGATTCTGTTCCTGTATTTGGCAATACATTTTGAGAACCATTTGACTTAGCTCCATTATCAACAGTAGTCTTAGTATCTACCTGATCTGCATTCGGAGTAACTGCATCTGGAATTGGAGTTGTTGGTGCAGGCGCATCTTGATCAGAATCTCCATTAGTATCAGGTTTGACTGGCGCAACTGGAATTGTATTTGTATTTGAACCTACTTTTCTGAAAATGTGGGTCATTACTGACTCATTTTCATCAATCATTGTTCTTACAAATTCATATCCCGAAATTGTTCCATGTTCAGCATTCTTTTCATTACCTGTCTTAACAGATGGTTTCAATACATTTCCATCTTCATCAATCCATCGAACCTCAATAGTTAATTCTGGTAAAGTGATTGGCCCAGGTAGTTCACCGTTCACTCCACCGTTGAATTCTGGTAATTCAACTGTTGGCGGATCTATTAAGTTCCCGTTTCCATCCACTCCATTTGACGAGATTGGATTTGTGTAGTCTGGGGTTTCTGTTTGAACTTCTGGTTCACCTTTTGAACTTGAAATTTTACCTGGAATTGTGATGTCACTTGTGCCTTCTTTTGGAAGTTTGCCTTCTTCTTGCGCACTTCCTTTTCCTGTATGTGGTGTGTCTGGTAATTCGTCATTTGGCAATGTTACTTTGCCATCTGTTACGACTTTCTCTCCTTTAACACCTGGTAAT